>JBKJKS010000319.1:0-7143 GCA_046597295.1 Saprospiraceae bacterium | reverse complement strand
GCTGGTGTAGCTGCCGCCACCGCAGCCCATGCCGAGCAGGTAGCCAGCCGGGTTGGTGTTTTGAATGAAATCGCCTTCCACCACGTTGCCGCCGCCCACCAGTGGATAGGCATTGCGGTAGCCGTTGGCGGCGAAGGCTTCCCCGTTGAAGTAACCGAAGTTGTCGTCGACGATGGCCTTGTTTTCCACCGTGTATTCTTTCATGCGCCAGGCGTGGTCCTTATTCAGGTAGCGGCGGTACAATTCCACTTGGGAGGCGCCGAAAGTAGTGGGAGAAAGGCGGCGAAAATCCACGCGCCCGACGGCCAGTTCCACGTTGGAGGGAATATAGCTCTGGTCGAATTTGCCATCGCCCGGCACATTATCGTTGGCGCTGCGCCCGGGCGTGGTGTTGTTCACGGTCGCATCCGTCCAGAGTCCGTTTACGTCCGCATAATAGCTATCGGCCGGCCAGGCGCCCTGGTGCTCGGCATGGCCATCCCAGTTGGTGTTGCCCGAATAAGGAACGGGCAGTGCACCGAAAAGAAAGACCATTTTAACATTAATCGGGTCGGCGTTGTAATCGGCAACGATCTGATTTTTAAGGCCTTGTACCGTAGCCGAGGCGCTGATAATATGCGGCACTACCGTCCAGCCGTCGCCCATCATGTCCAGTTTCAGCCGGCCGATCTCGTCGCCCAGCGGATCCATCAGCGTGGAGTCCACCATAAAGATCACTTTACCCCGGTTGTCCACCACCGGCGTATTCAACGCGACGTGGGCATAACCATAGCTCACCACGCCGCCGACTGTGCGCTGGATGACGTACTCGTAGGTCTGCCCGGCACTGACTACATTATCCACCAAAGACGTCTGGGTACTGTTGCTCACGTTGAGCAGGGAAATCCAGAGATTAGGCGGCGATGTTTTGGTATGCCGCAGGATAATGATGTTGCCCGCGGCAGCGCCGGGCCAGCTGACGGTTACACTGGCCGGATTGACGGTAAAAGTAGCCGTGACGGCGATGGCCGCGTCTTTGGAAACCTGGGCAGGAAGCAAAAAGGAAAGGAGCAGTAAGGGAAGAAAAAGGCAGGAAGATTTAAGGTACATATAAAAGGCGGTTAATGATAAGATCGATATCGGGAGCGGTGGATTAAAGAACGGAAGATACAATGGAGCCGTGTAATGCGGCTTTTAGTCCCCATCGGTATGCCCCCGTTGTCCGGTGACTTTCCGGCGGTCCGCTTTCTTCTCGGACTGGCGCTTCTTGCCTTCTATCCGGGCATGGACCACGCGTACCGGCACTTTGGTGGGCCGGCGTTTTTTCACCGGAATCAAAGCATTTTGCAGCAGATGAATAAGTTTTTTTTCGGACAGTAGTTTGTTGGCCAATTGGGAGCGCTCCGTCTGATTGACAGCCGTCAGCAGCCCTTCCCCGCTGATGCGGTGGGCCAGTTTTTTGAAAACGGTTACTTTTTCTTCTTCCGTAAAAGCCTGAGAGCCAGGCAGGTCGAGCACCGCCTCTACTTTGGTTTCCAGCTTGTTTACGTTCTGGCCGCCTTTGCCCCCGGAGCGGGACGTGCGATAGGATATTTCGCTCTTGAGCAGTTCGATATTCATCTTGCGGGCGGGCGATGTGCCGGGGGAATGGCTAAAAATTTGCCCAAAATTATAGATTTTCTCCACAAAGCTGTTTTCCCGTCCCGTAGTTTCCGCCTATTCTGGCGGATTGGCCAAAGGCCGTTTCTTTTACAGGCTTTCATTGGGTGAAATTATAAAGTTCCTTACGATACAAGTCGACATTTATAAGGGCGGCCCAGACGAAAAAGACCAGAAAGGTCAGTTTCTGGGTGCTGGCCAGCAGAAAGAGCCCAATGCCGGTTTCGTAAACAAAGTAGTTGATGCCACTCATTACCAGACAGAGAAGTCCTAAAATAAGAGCGCCTTTTTGATTGGCTCTGTATAGTTCTATAAAGGTCAGGGTCAGGGCCACGCCGCCGACTACACCGGCCAGGTGGATGACTGCTTCGTGGTAGTGGGTGAATAAAAACGCGGCAATGATCATCGAAGTGACGCCTGTATATTGGATAATCCGTTGCCTGGTGTTTTTTACCATAAAAAGTCGGGGTAGTAAATACCAGAGCAGCGCAAAACTGGCCGTCAGCACCAGCATGGCGACAATGGCAATCGGTCTGGCCGGATTAATGGCGCCATTATGGGCAACCGTATCGAACAAATCGCACCAGTAATTATGCAGTATACTGAATCCCTTTGCCTGCTTATCCAATGCGGAGCCTCCGGGGTATAAGCCTGCGGCCAGGATGTACAGTAAAACGAAGACGAGAATGCCAAATAAGGGGGATAGTAATAGAATTTTAGACCGTTTATTCGGCTTACGCTTGTTCATATTAAGTTTTTCATTGCTTTCTAGCGTACAAAACGCAGCGGCAAAGCCTGATTTGCACCATCCTGAAAAATAAATATGTACATGCCGCCTGCCCATTCCCGGGTGGGAATTTCCAGTAGGTTGCCGTTGGCTGCCGGAACGTCGCCGGCGGCAACGATCCGGCCCCATGGATCCACTATCCGCCAGGAAGCCCGGTCAGCAGCATGCTCCGGCAGGCGAATGCGCAGGCTTTCAGTTACGGGATTGCCCAGTAAACGGCACTGCCTGGCGGGATCAGAAAGGGTTACGACCGGCGTGCTGGCCTGCACCAGTAACTGTACCGTGACCGGCAGGTGATCGGACGCCGTACGCAAAGCGGTGCACACGCTGGCGGATACCGAGGTGGTGGCGGCACACTGCAGGAAGTCATTATACGACACGCCGTCGTTGCCGAAGGTGCGGTACGTGCCGGCTACCGTGGCGATCCGCTCGCTGCCATTGTAAATACCCGGACTGGTCAGGATGAAATCAAAGCGATCGTCCATGCCGCCGGTCACGGCACAGGGGTGGGTGCCGTCGGCCGGGGACTGGGTTTGCAGGGCGGCAAAAGCGAAGCCATGCCAGCCGTTGGTGATGCCCGAAGGGTCGTCGAAGCGTTGGAGCAGGGTCTGGTAGGCGGTTTCTGTGCTGGAATAGATATTGAAGTCTCCGGAGAGGATATACCGCTGCACTTGGGGATGGGTTTGCAGCCAGTTCACCACACTCTGGGCGGCAGCAGCGCGCGAGGATTCGTTGCTTTCCCCCTGCGAGGATTTGAAATGCGCCACCAGGCAATACAGATCGGTGGTATCGCCCGGCTGCGTACTGGCCAGGTGATAGAGCCGGTACACATCAATGTCACGAATGTTACCGGTGATGACCTGGTGACCGAGGTAGCCGAGTTTATCGGCATTGTAGTACAGCGTGTTGATGATGTCCGAGCCCGTGGAATTACCGAAAGTCGTCGACTGCATGTTGGCATTAAAGGTGAGCGCGTTAGTCCGCAGGCTGTTGATGGCCGTTTGGCTGGGCAGCATTTCGTTCACCGTCAGCACGTCGGGCTGCAGAGCATCGAAAATCGTTTTGAGCCGGGCATTTTTCGTCGTCAGGGAGAGACAACTGGCGTCGCCGTATTTGAGCAGGTTATAATGAGCAACCCGCAGCATATCAGCGGATTGAGCGGGTAAGGATGCCCCTGCGCAGCACAGGAGAACCACCAGGCAAAACAAATTCTTCATGCTTCCAGTTTGCCACAAAGGTCCGCTATGCCGGTAGAAAAGGATAATTTATGGCTGAAAATTCTGGTTTTTCAATTTTAGCTGTGCAGCAGTGGCGCCTTACAACAGGAAACGCATCAGATCGCTGTTACCGTTCAGGTACTCGAAGTTGAAGTGATATTGGCGCAGGCTGTGTTGTAACCGTTCGAGCTGGCCAGGTTGTTTGAACTCAATACCGACCAGGGCCGGCCCGGCCTCGCGGTTGTTCTTCTTGATGTATTCGAAGTGGGCAATATCATCCTCCGGACCTAATACGTTGACCACGAATGTTTTGAGTGCACCGGCCCGCTGCGGAAATCGAATGATGAAATAGTGCTTCAGCCCTTCGTACAGCAGGGCGCGTTCGCGGATCTCTTCGGTGCGGCTGATATCATTGTTGCCGCCGCTGACCACGCAGACGACCTTTTTGCCCCGGATATGCGGCCGGTAGAGCTCGAGGGCCGCGATGGCCAGCGCCCCCGCCGGTTCGGCCACGATGGCTTCCTCATTATATAGTTTCAGGATGGTAGCGCAGACTTTGCCTTCCGGGATCGCCACGACATCGTACAGATTTCTCCGGCAGATGGCGAAGGTTTTGTCGCCCACCCGCTTCACGGCAGCACCGTCCACGAACCGGTCGATGTCTTCGAGCGTGGTGTTGCGACCGTTGGCGATGGAGGTCTTCATGGCCGCAGCGCCGGCCGGTTCCACCCCCACCACGGCGGTTTGCGGACTTTTTTCCCGAAAGTAGGTCGATACGCCGGCGGCCAGTCCGCCGCCGCCCACCGGCAGGAACAGGTAGTCGGGTGGAAATCCGGCCTGCTCCAGGATCTCCACGCCGACGGTCGCCTGCCCTTCAATGATCTTATCGTCGTCGAACGGGTGGATGAAAACCGCCTGCTGCTGCCGGCAAAAATGCTGGGCGGCCACGTTTGCATCGTCGTACGTATCGCCGGTGAGCACCGTTTCCACCCACTCACCGCCGAAGGCCGCCACCTTGTCAATCTTTTGCTTCGGCGTAGTGATGGGCATAAAAACCCGGCCCCGGATTTTCAATTGCCGGCAGGAAAAAGCGACGCCCTGGGCGTGGTTGCCCGCGCTGGCGCACACGATGCCCGCCGCTTTTTCCGCCGCATCCAGCGAAGCCATCTTGTTGTAGGCGCCCCGTAATTTATAAGAGCGCACCACCTGCAGGTCTTCCCGCTTCAGCCACACCTCGCATTCGTACTGTGCCGATAAGCTGGCGTTGTGCTCCAAAGGAGTGCGCAGGGCAATGCCCTTCAGCCGTTTTTGGGCGGCTTCAATGGCCTGGGCGGGCGATTTGGGTGTGGTGAGGGTCATAAAAATGGGTTTATAAATTTACACCTCCACTTCCTCGACCGCCGGCTGGTGCTCCGGGCGCAGACTGCGCACCACCTGACCGGCCTGCCACATTTCGCTGTCGCGGAGCTCTTTCAATTCCACTTCGAGTTTTTCGCGGTAGTCCGGCTGGCTGTTGGAGGCGATGGAGCGTGCCGACTCGTGGCCGGCGGCAACACTGTCATAGAGTTCGTTAAACACCGGCAGGGTGGCGTCCCGGAATTTCTTCCACCAATCCAGGGCGCCGCGCTGGGCGGTGGTCGAGCAGTTGGCGTACATCCAGTCCATGCCGTTCTCCGCTACCAAGGGCATCAGCGACTGCGTGAGCTCTTCCACCGTTTCGTTGAACGCTTCCGAGGGGGAGTGGCCTTTGGCGCGCAGCACTTCGTACTGGGCGGCAAAAATGCCCTGGATGGCGCCCATCAGCGTGCCGCGCTCGCCGGTCAGATCGGAGTACACTTCTTTTTGGAAGGTCGTTTCAAATAAATAACCGCTGCCAATGGCGATGCCCATGGCGGCTACCCGCTCGAAAGCGCGACCGGTAGCATCCTGAAAAATGGCGTAACTGCTGTTGAGGCCGCGGCCCTGTAGGAACATCCGGCGCAGGGAAGTTCCCGAGCCTTTGGGGGCGACCAGGAATACATCCACGCCGGGTGGCGGCACGATGCTGGTCTGGTGATTGTACGTGATGCCGAAGCCATGGGAGAAGTAAAGGGCTTTGCCGGGGGTCAGGTGCTTTTTTACCGTTGGCCAGAGCTGCAGCTGTGCCGCATCGCTGAGCAGATAGCAAATGATGGTGCCGCGTTCCAGTGCCTCTTCGATCTCGAACAGCGTCTCGCCGGGCACGAAACCGTCAGCGAGGGCTTTACTCCAGCTTTTGGTGTTTTTGCGCTGGCCCACAATGACGTGGATGCCATTGTCACGCTGATTGAGCGCCTGCCCGGGACCCTGCACACCGTACCCGATGACGGCTACCGTTTCGTCCTGCAGGATGGCCTGTGCTTTGGCCAAAGGGAATTCTTCGCGGGTGACGACATTTTCTACCGTGCCGCCAAAGTTTAGTTGTGCCATATTATTGGATGTTGAATGTTTTTAATGAATTGGTTTATAAGGGTTTATAAGGGTTTATCAACCCCTTCATCACATCGAAAACACCTCTTCCTGCCGGTCCAGGTATTCATTGATAGCGGCGCTTTCGCCGGGCTCCGCTTCCTCAAATTCGCGGAGTCGCTCGTGAAAATCGTGGCTGCCTTTGATGATCGCGATGCGGGCACTGCGTACGAATTCAATGAGGCCATAGGGTTCCAGCACTTCGATCAAAGTATCCGTCTCCTCGCGGTGGCCGGTCACTTCGAACACGGTGTAGTCGTTGCGAATGGCCACCACCCGGGCGCCATAAGTGCGCAGCAGCCGCTCGACCACCACTTTTTCCGCGATCACGTCAGTCGGCACTTTATACAGCGCCATTTCCTGCCAGACGATCTCTTCGTTGGTGTGGAAGTAGGCTTTGAGCACTTCCACCTGTTTTTCGATCTGACGCACCAGTTTACGCACCACCTCTTCCGTCTCCTCGATGACAATGGTAAAGCGGAAAATGTCCTCCGCTTCGGAGGGTGAGGTATTCAGGCTCTTGATATTGATTTTCCGGCGGGTGAAGATCATGGCAATCCGCCCCAGCAGACCCACCTGATTTTCGGTGTAAATGGTGATGGTGAATTCGTTTTTCATAGCGCTTATTTTAACCGTATTTCACCCACGCCGCAGCCCTGCGGCACCATGGGAAAGACGTTGTTTTCCTTGCCCACCACGACTTCCAGCAAATATGCGTCTTCGTGTTCAAACATGGTGGCCATGGCATTTTTCAGTTGATCGCGCCCGGAAACGCGGTTTGCCGCAATACCATAGCCCTTGGCGATCGCCACAAAGTCGGGGTTGTGCATATCCACGAAGGAGTAGCGCCGCTCGTTGAAGAGTTCCTGCCACTGGCGCACCATGCCCAGGAAGTTGTTGTTGAGGATGAGGATCTTGACCGCTATTTTTTCCTGCATGATCACCGCCAGCTCCTGCAGCGTCATCTGGAAACCACCGTCGCCGATGATGGCCACCACCGGACGATCCGGCGCG
>JBKJKS010000300.1:0-7855 GCA_046597295.1 Saprospiraceae bacterium | reverse complement strand
TTTTTTAAACAGTTCCGCGACAATCTGGAGCGCCGCCCCGAACCTGGGTTTGAAGCGCGGGACTGGCACGATTTGCAAAATCGGCTTGACCGGGCAGATAAAAAAAGCCCCCTGCCGCTGCTCTGGTGGCTGATTCTGCCCCTGCTGTTGCTACTGCTGGGGTCAAATGCCTGGTTTTTTCGGGCCATCCAAAAGGCCAGCCAACCCAGGGCTACCCTCGAAATTCGCCGGGACACGATCGTGCGGACCCGCGTGGTATACGTCACGGATACCATTTACCGCACCCGCGTTGTGCGGGAAAGGATCGTGGATTACCTGCCCGCCACCTCCACTAACCGTTTCGGCCAGATCGCCGGCAAGCCAGCGGGCGCGCTGGCCGGCCCACCCTTGGCTGCCGGGGTGCCGGGCCAAACAGAAAATTTGCCGACCGCCCGGCAAGCGGCGGAAAAAGACAGCACCGTGCTGTTAAAATCGTTTGCACACCAGCAACTTAGTGAAAATGAACAAATTGAAGAGCAAATAACCCGTTTAGATCTTCCCGTTCAGTACCTGCGCTACCCACTACCGGCGTCGCCGCTCCGTGTCATACCAGTACCGGTGATCAAGCAGAAAAAAACGCTTCGCCAGGCACTCTATACCATGCGGCCGCAGGGCTTTCAGGTGGGGGTCACCGGCGGCTGGGCTTATCCGTTCAGTAAAGACTTGCAACAACAAAAGGGGAGTTCGGTGGGCCTGGAAACGGCCATTGCGTTTTCGCCCAGCCTGCAATTCTGGGCAGACGCCATGTATTTCAACGTACGCTTTACGACCAACCGCATGGGCGACGACATTGGCGTACCAACCGTGCAGCCGCCTTCAGACGACCTTATTTTTATAAAAGCCGAATTACCGCAGCCTTCCTTACAGTATTCGCTGGGGATGCAATACCTGCTTCGCCCCGGCCATAAATTCCGGCCCTTCATCGGGCTGGGCTACGGAGTCGCTTCTCTACTGTCCCATGAGATCGTTTACGACTTTGAGGATCAGGCCCAGGGTATTGAATGGATTTATGAAAAACAGGTGGCGCGGTCGGGTTTACTGACTAATTTCGGGCTGCTGCGGCTGGGCGCCGAATATCAGCTGATCAGGCATTGGCATGCGCAGCTGCGGGCAACCTACCGGACTAACCTGGCTGCCACCACCCGGCAGTCACCCAAAATGCTGGGCTTGCAAGGCGGTTTAAATTATCGGTTTTAAGCCCCATTGCACGCTGTAAATGTAAAAAATTTCCACCCGCGCAGCTTTTTCTAGGCGTTCTTACGTATTGACCTACAAATCCGGATTTTGTTTTTCATCATTTTCACCAGCAAAAATTCAACAACATGAAAAATGCAATTTGGGTGTCGTTTATGCTCCTGGCGGCTACGTCCGCCTGCAAAAAAGACGAAGCGGTCCGCCAACCGGACACCAGCTATAATCCAGCCATACTGGCTGCTAATTTTACCAACAGCGCTAACCTGACCAATCCGCTGTTTCCTTATCAACCGGGTAAAAGGTATATCCTGGAGGGACAGACGTCGGCGGGGCTGGAACGCATCGAGATCGAGCGGCTGGCGACTAATAAAACGGTGATGGGCATCACCTGCGCAGTGATCCGCGACCGGGTCTGGGTGAATGGCCTGCTGGTGGAAGACACCGACGATTGGTACGCCCAGGATAATGCCGGCACGGTGTGGTATATGGGCGAATACGTGACCGATTTGAACCCGGATGGCAGCGTGAAAGACCATGATGGCTCCTGGGAAGCCGGCGTGGATGGCGCTAAGCCAGGCATCAATATGCCTGCCGATCCAAAGGTGGGCATGGCCTACCGGCAGGAGTACTATTTTGACGAAGCGGAAGACAAAGCGGAAGTAGTGGGAACCGGCCTGACCGTGACCGTCCTGACCGGCACCTACACCGGCTGCGTGCAGACTTATGAAACGAGCGACCTGGATCCGGAATTAAAAGAGCATAAATTCTATGCACCGAATATCGGATTTATCAAAGGCATGAATTTGGTTACCGGTGAAACGGTAGAACTGATTGACATTCAATAGAATCATTGGATTATTGCATACGGTTAGGGTCCTGACCGAATACGAACATGGTTATTTTAATTTTAAAAAAATACGCAACATGAAAAAAATAATGCTTTTGCTGGTGATGTTCGTGACGCTGTTCACGGCCTGCGATAAAGACCAGCCCTGTCCCACCATCAATGCCGAATTAGTACCCACTGCTGTGAAAGAAAGCCTCGTTGCCCACTATCCCGGTGCGGTGGTCGAAACCTGGTTTGACGTGGACGGAACCGGTTACTGCGCCAAGTTCCCCAAAGATGGCCAGACGCTGTTTGTACATTTTAAGACCGACGGTACTTTTGTCAGTGAGGAAGGCCCGGAGGACGATCATGAAGACGAAAACGAGGTGGAGGACGCGTGCGAGTGTGAATAGCGGTAGCCCGGCTCAGCTGGCCGATGGCCGGGTTTTTAGCTGATCTATTGAAATTTTCCCCGCTCCATGGAAGAGTAGAAATGCCGAACCCAGCAGCATGGCCAAAGCGGGAAAAAGGGCCTGGTAGGCATCGCCCAGGTGCGCCAGACCCAGCGCCACAATAAAATTAATGACCATAACGAAGGCCGCCACCCGCACCCAGGCGCCCAGCAGGAAGAGGATGCCGCAAATGAATTCGGAATAGACGCAGAGCATCGCCGCGAACAGGGGCAATGGCACGTGTTTGGTCGCCAGGAAGCTTTTGAATTCCAGCAGCACGTTCCAGTCGAACACATAAGGCCGTACGCTGTACACCAGGTGGAAGCCTACCAAAAAGCGAATAAAAAGGGCGGCGTATTCTTTTCTGGATTCGAAGAAGGTGTTGAACTTGGAAAGCATGGCGGATTGGTTGGACTGGTCAGGCGGCGGTGCGCAGCCCTGATTCTGCAGCGAAGGTATTGCCCAGGTTGCACCAAACCAACTACTATTCCGACACCAGGCCACACCCAACACTAGAGATAGTGGCTACAGGAAGAGCAGCTTTCTGTATCATTGTTGTTGCTTATCCGCCAGCTACCTGGCTGACCATTTATCCGAACAGGGCGGTAAAAAAATCGCATATATGAAGAGTCCGAGCATCACCCGCCCATCGCGCTTTTGTATAGTGGCAATGTACACCCTGCTGCTCTCTTTTGAAACATTTCGTTATCCAAGCGGAATCTATTACTTGCAAGTTGAATTTGGAGGCATGATCAGAACGGAAAAAGTTATTATCCTCTAACCCTGTTGTGACATGCCGCTTTCCTCCGCACCATGAATAAGAAATGGACGCTTTCAATGGCTTTCTTACTGCTTTTGTCTCCGCATATGCTTGCCCAATCCGGCATCTTGAACGGCCAGATCGTGGAGGCATCCACCCGGCTCCCGCTGGCATTTGTTCAGGCAGCGCTGTTTCGGGCCAATGACACCACCCTGGTCAAAGGTGCGCTGAGCAACGGGGAAGGCGTTTTCGAGCTGACGGAACTATTGCCGGGCAATTACTATTTGCACCTGAGTCTGATCGGTTTTGAAACCGAAAGAACGCCTTTGTTTACGCTGGAAGCAAGCGGCAAGGCTACGGATCTGGGGACTATTTCCCTGAAAACCTCAGACATCCTGCTGCGCGAGACCGAAGTCACCGCCGAGCAATCTACTTACGTCAACGCGATTGACCGAAAAGTATATTACCCGGAAAAAGACCTGTCGGCGCAAACGGGTTCGGCCAGCGATATACTGCAAAACGTACCCTCCGTTTCGGTAGACCTGGATGGGGCAGTGAGTCTGCGGGGGTCAGCCAACGTGGCGTTTTTGATCAATGGCAAGCCCTCGGGCCTGATGAACCGCAGCAGTACGACGTTTTTGCAGCAGCTGCCCGCCAATTCGATCGAACGGATCGAGGTCATTACCAATCCTTCGGCCAAATACCGGCCCGACGGCGCGGCGGGCATCATCAATATTGTGTTGAAAAAGAACGCCAGGCCGGGATTTAACGGCTCGCTGACCGCCAATGCCAGTACCCGGGACCGCTACAATGCCAGCCTCTCCGGCAACTATAATCCCGGCAAACTCAACCTGTTTGGTACCTATGGCTTTCGCCGGAATTGGCTTTCCCGCCAGGGCACCGACCTGCGTATCATCACCGACCCCGCGACGGGCGCACAAACCATTTTCGACCTTCACGATTCCGCGACCGGCCGGCCCCAGTTGCATACCGCCAATGCCGGACTGGACTATGCCTTTAATGCCAAAAACAAGATCGGGCTGTCCGCTGCTTACTTCACGCTATTTCAGGACCGGTTCCAACCCGTTTCTACGCAGCTGCGCAACTCAACCGAGGTGATCCAGGATTACCGAACCGAGCGCAACGAACACGAAGACGAGCAGGAAGTGGAAACAAGCGCCTCGTTCGAGCACCAGTTTGACGAAGAAGACCACACCCTGCAATTGGAAATTGGCTATTCGGGCTATGCCGAACTGGAAGAGAGCCGCTATGCGGATATCTATCGAATACCCGCTTTCCCCGTGTTGCGCGGTCACAACACCATCCGCAAAAGTGGCCATACGACCTCGGCCACGGCAGAATACGCCCGGCCCATCGGGGAGGATATGGAGATCGAAGCCGGCTATGAAGGCGAGTTCTTTCAGGATGATCTCGATTATGCCGCCGAGCGCTTCGATCCGGTGCTGCTCCATTGGCGGCCCGATCCGACCAGAACCAACCGTTTTTTATTCCGGCAGGATGTGCACGCCCTGTTCGGTACGCTGGGCAGGGAAATCGAAGATATCAGCATATTAGCCGGGCTACGGGCCGAACAAACGTACATCTCGTCCCAGCTGCCGACGCTCGACTCGGTGATCCCCAACAACTATTTTAAACTTTTCCCGACGCTGCATGTGGGCTGGCAAATCAGCGATGACGCGGAAATCGGCCTCAGTTACAGCCGTCGGGTGAACCGCCCCGATTCCGATGAATTGAACCCTTTCCCGGAATACAACGATCCCCGTAACATCGAGGCGGGCAATCCGGATTTGAAGCCGGAACAAATCCACGCCGTTGAGCTGGGCTATCAATGGAAGAAAAACGACCTCCGTTTTCTGCCGGGAATATATTACCGCTATGCCTACGATGCCTTTACGGAAATCACCCGCTTCATCAACGACAGCACCCTGCTGACGACCTCCGCTAACCTGTCCGCCAATCAGTCCGCCGGGCTGGAATTAATCCTGTCCTGGTCGCACCGGAACCGACTGCACCTGAACCTGAGTTCGAACACGTTCTGGAATCAGCTCGATGCATCAAACCTGGGCTATTCGACCCGGAAATCCACCGTTTCAAGCGAAGTGAAACTGGCGGCGGGTTTTAATCTGACCAAGGGTACCAAAATACAGGCGAATGCCACTTACCAGTCCGCTTTGCTGACCGCCCAGGGCAAATCGCTGCCCAATTACTTCCTGAATGCCGGTCTACGCCAGGACGTTTTCAAAAAGCAAGCCAGCCTGCTGTTGACGGTATCGGACGTGTTCAACACCCTGCGCCGGTCCTGGGTAATCAATACGCCCGCCTTGCAGCAGACCGTAACCCGTAAACGCCGGTCGCAAATTGTCTATCTGGGTTTTAGCTGGCGCTTTGGAAAATCTGCCCGAAAAACGGCGGATGATCTGCAGTTTGAAGATAAAATGTAGGTATTTCAACGCATTCGGGGGTGCTGATCATAAATAGAGAAAAAACAAAGCCTAGTCCTGTTTGACGTCAATGGGCAAAGTATAGGGCCGGTTGGCGATGTCCCAGGCGGTGTAAAAGGCGAGTTTGGTGCGCTTGGTCATGGCCTCGAAATTGATCTTGTCGGCCGTATCGGTCGGTTTGTGGTAGTCGGCATGCGTACCGTTGAAATAGAAGATGGCGGGAATGCCTTTCTTGGCGAAATTGTAGTGGTCGCTGCGCTCGTAGAAATGGTTGGGATCGTCTTTGGCATTGTACTTATAGTCCAGTTCCAGCTTCGTGTATTTGCCGTTGGCGCGTTCATTCACGAAGTGCAGCTCGTTGCTCATCCGGTCGGAACCGATCACGTAGATATAATCGGGGTTCTTGGTGTGGGCATCGTCCACGCGTCCGATCATATCAATATTGATGTCTACGATGGTTTTTTCCACCGGAAAAACGGGAAAATCGGTGTAAAACTGCGAACCGAGCAGGCCTTTTTCTTCCCCGCTGACCAGCATGCACACCACGCTGCGCTTGGGGCCGACTCCTTTTTTCTTGGCCTCCACGAAGGCACGGGCGATTTCGATCACTGCCGAGGTGCCCGAAGCATTATCGTCGGCGCCGTGGTAAATAACGCTGCTGTCGGGCATGCCCAGGTGATCGTAGTGCGCCGTCACCAGGACGAACTCTTTGCGCAACAACGAATCGGAGCCTTCGATGAGCGCGACCACGTTGGATCCTTCCAGCCGTTTGACCTCCTTATCGAGCCGTACTTCCATTTTGACCTTCATTTTTACGGGCTTAAAGCCTTCGCCACTGCGCAGATCGGCTAGGGCATCTTCCGCTTTGCCCGCCTTGGCGCCCAGCATGGCCGTCGCGACGGCCGGCGAAATGAAAAGGCTGTTGACGTACGTACTCGCCTGTTTCGTATCCGTGCGGGTCGAAACCGGCGACCAGCCATAGGTCGAAATCAGTTTTTTATTCGACTTCAGGTGCTCGTCGAATTTTGAATCCACGATGAAGGCCATGGTCGCGCCCTTTTGCTTGGCCAGCTGCACTTTCCGCCGCCAGTCCAGCGACCAGCTGGAACGAAAGTCCGTACCCGTGAGCAGCGAATGACCCTGATTGTCCAATGGTTCGCCATCATAGAAAACCACCGCTTTACCCGCTACATCGGCTTTGGCGTAGTCATTGTATTTCCCATCTTCGATGCCGTAGCCCACAAAGACCACTTCCTTCAGTTCCGTCAGCGGCGCATCGGCGATGTAATTCGGAAACACGTAAAAATCCGTGCGGTTCTTGAATTCCTGGGTGCCCACTTTCAGACCGATCTCTTTCCAGGAGTTGTTCTGCAGATAGATTTGCTGGAAGTAAGTGTTGCGGTCGCCCACCGTCGGCAGCCCCAGTGCTTTGAACTGCGCCGCAATGAAATCGGCCGCTTTGCGCTGGCCGGGCTCGCCGGTTTCACGGCCCTGCATGGAGTCGGCAGCCAGGGCATACAGGAGCAGTTTTAGATCTTCGGCCTTGATCGTTTCGCCAAAAGGCAGGGCCTCCGGTATGTCATACTTGAAGGGGGTCATCTTGGGAAGTGGAAGGACTAACTTCGGCACAGTGTCCAGTTGAGCCGTCAGAAAAGTGGCGGGCAGCAGCAGGAACAATAGAAAACGTATTTTCATTATCCTTGAATGAATAGGTGATAAAGCGATGTTGGACAACGTCTGAAAACGAAAAAGGATGGTGCTCAGCGTGATTTGGGCGCAAATATCCTGATTTCAAGGCGCCGAATCACCGCTTAATTTGTTTTTTAAACGTTAACCACCTTCCAGCAATGCTCTTCTTTAATGCTTTAAATTTATTTATTAGAATATATACATTCTTCTTTTTCAGCGCGTAGCGCATGGTGCTTTAAATAAAAGGCCTGGTAGTAATAATCTGTGGGTACCGGATGGGTAGAAGTGCCCGTTGCCCGTGGTCAGGCCGAAGCGCGGGTGAATACATGATTAACCGGCAATTTTACTCACCCGCCCCGCGTGCCGGCCACCCTCGAATTCCGTCACCAGGAAAATGCGCACCATCGCCTGGGCCAGTATTTCGGTAATGAAC
>JBKJKS010000284.1:0-11177 GCA_046597295.1 Saprospiraceae bacterium | reverse complement strand
AAAGCCGGTTTGCAGCAACAGGCCTTGCCCAAACCGGGCGGAGTAGTCGCCGAGCGCGATCACTTTTACAGTGCCCATCTGTTTGTTCAAAATCTTAACCGCACGGTAAAAGTGATCGCGCTCGGCGACTACTCCGCCCGGTTTGGGCAAGGCCTGTTGCTGCAAACCGGCTTTTCGCCCGGAAAGTCTGCCGAAACGACCTCCATCATGCGGGGCGGCCGTCATATCAATGCCTATGCTTCCTTTGGCGAAACCTACTTTTTTCGCGGGGCGGCGACGACCTTGGCTGTAGGCAAACATCTGGAAATCACCGCTTTATACTCCGACCGGCAGCGGGATGGTAACGTCGTGCTGCCCGACTCCAATGACCTGGAGTTCCCCGAGATCGCCTTTTCTTCGCTGCAAACCTCCGGTCTGCACCGGACCGCCGCCGAAGTGGCCGACGAAGGCGCTCTCCGCGAACGCGTCGGCGGTTTGTCGGCCAGCTACGGCTGGAAAGGCGGACAAATTTCCGTCAATGGTCTCTCGATCGCCTATGATAAACCCTTCCAGCCATCGGCGGCGGCCTACCGGCAGTTTGCTTTTCAGGGCCGGATGCTCAGCGGCGGAAGCGTGGATTATAACTGGCGCCGGCGCAACTGGTTGCTTTTCGGCGAAGCTGCCCGCAGCGATAATGGCGGGGTGGCAACGGTGAATGGCCTGCTGCTTTCTCCGGACCAGCACGTTACCCTGTCGGCCCTGCACCGCTCGCTGGCCCGTGATTATCAGTCCGTCTACGCGGCGCCTTTTGCGGAGACCTCCGGGGCAGCCAACGAGAACGGCCTCTACCTGGGGGCGGACATCCGGTACGTGCGACGCTGGCAGTTGAATGTTTCGGCCGATGTATGGCGACATCCGTGGCTGCGCTTCGGGGTGAGCGCCCCGTCGCAGGGCCGGGAATTTCTGGCCCGCCTGCTCTGGACAAAAAGTCGTAATTTTTCCGTGTACGGCCTCTGGCAGGGAGAAACCAAAGAACGGGACAGCCAGGTGGAAGGCCGGCTCGGCCTGCTGGAAAATCGCCGCGACCGCCTGCGTGTGCACGCCATCTACAAAGTGAGTACCACGACGGAATTTCGCAGCCGCATCGAATGGACGATCTACCAGGTGGCGGACTCCGACCGGTCGCAGGGCTTTATTGCCTATCAGGAAGTGGTGGTCAAACCGCCCGGTTTCCCGGTGACGGGCACCCTGCGCTACGCCATCTATGATACGGAAAACTTCGATACCCGGGTCTATGCCTACGAAAATGACCTGTTTTCGGCGATTTCTATTCCCGCCTTTTCCGGACGGGGCTCCCGCATTTATCTGAATTTGCACTGGCGGGTAAATCGCTGGCTCCGGCTGGAGGCCCGCGTGGAACAGACCAACCAACTGCGGGCAGTGACGAGCAGTAACATCACCGGAAAAGAAATGTACTGGAAATTGCAGGCCCGGTTAAAATGGTAAAAGGGACGCAGCAAGCGGGGCGGTCGGGGTTTCCGGACTTTTCTACACCGGAACTACGGTGGGCATCAGACCATTTATCGCCTCTACGCCCCGCACTTCGGGGACTTTATTGCGGATGGCTTCCTGAATGCCCGCCCGGAGCGTCATCGCCGACATCGAGCAGGATTCGCACATGCCCGTCCACCTGATTTTGACGTGCATATCGTCCGTCAATTCGACCACCTGCACGTCGCCGCCATCCACCCGCAGGTGGGGCCGCACAGTACTCAGTGCTTCTTCAATCCTTTCCAGCAGTTGCTGCTTATCGATCATGCCGTTCAGTATTTGTGCAAACATAACACCGTAAAAGGGATTTCGCTCAAAAAGCCGGAAATAGATGGATACGGTTCCATTTTAACCCTGTAGTTTTTCCTGGTACAACTTTCTGAATTTCCGCACTTTCGGGGCAATCACGATCGAGCAGTAAGGCTGGTAAGGATTGTTTTTGTAATAATTCTGGTGGTAAGTCTCCGCTTTGAAAAACTTGGGGAACGGAGCAATCTCCGTGACGATCGGATCGTCCCAGATCGCCTGTGCACTGGCCTTGACCTGCTCCGCCATGGCCTGCTGTTCCGGCGAATGGTAGTAGATCACCGAGCGATACTGCGTACCGGAATCATTCCCCTGCCGATTGAGGGTAGTGGGATCGTGGACCGTGAAAAATACTTCGAGCACATCCTGGTAACGAATGACTGCCGGATCAAAAGTTACCTGAATAACCTCGGCGTGGCCGGTCGTACCGCTGCAAACCGCTTCATACGTCGGATGATCATTCTGACCACCCGAGTACCCACTTTCCACTTTGGAGACACCTTTCAAATCCTGAAAAAAAGCTTCGACGCACCAAAAGCAACCGCCACCCAAAGTAGCGATCTCGGTCTGACCAATGGTGGTTGTAACGTCTGGTGTTGTCACGCCGGGAGTAGTGTTCATAACGAAATGTTGATTGAATAAAGCAATACGCACTTCCCGCAAATGTTGGCAGGAAAAGTGAAACAAAACCTGGGGTAAGAAGTTGGTCAAAAAACGGTCAATAAGCCGCAGCAACTGTCGCTGCCGGAGCAGCCCGGCGCAGGCGGTAGCCGTTCTCGCCCGAGAGCAAACCGAGGAACCGGTGCAAAGCCAGCCATTTCGGCTGATCGAGCGCATAGCTGATGTTATGCCGGAAATAATCTTCTACGTCGAAACCGGGCATGGTCGGCAGTATTTTCGTCAGGTCGGGAATGTGTTCGATGCCCGTTTGCAGAGCAGCGTTGAAACGGTCCACCAAGTCCGGATGCAGCGGTTTGGTGCTGATCCAGGCGGCAAACACGAAGGGCAGGCCGGTCCAGTTCAGCCAGGCCTCACCCAGATCGTAGGTGTAGGCGAATTGCCGGTCCCGCCCGATGGCCCGGTCACCGATGATGACAGCGGCCGTCTCTCCCCCGATTTCACGCTCAAAACCCTCCGTCGCCGCGATGAATTCGGGTTGGACCTGCCAGTAATGGGCACACAAAATACGGGCGAGGGCCACCGACGTGCGGGAGTGAAAATCGAGGTAGATCCGTTTCACCTCAGTCAGGGGTTTTTCCGAAAAGATGCAGACAGTCCTGACCTTACCCACTGCGCCAATACAATAGTTGGAAATAATATGGGCCTCCGGCAGTTCCGGGATAATGGCGACCGGCGCCAGGGCCAGGTCGACTTCCCCATGCAGCAGTTTCTGGGCGCAGATCGAGGGAATATCCAGGCTCAGATCCATAATGTCCGCCAGGTCACTGCGGTACAAGCCGTAGATGAATGGCTTGGTATTGAGGTAGCTGACGGCGGAAATACGCAATTGGGACATGAGAAAAGGTGGTCGTTGTGGTCAATGGGCTAATTGCCCCCCGTTCAGCGCCGGTTGAAGGTGCCGCAGGTCGTTTTCCATTTCAAAAGTGAACTGGTCATTTTCGTAATGCAGCACGTAACAGCCCGTGTTGGCGTGGGGCATGCCTTCCATAGCGGCCGGGCCGACGCCTTTGAGCAGGGTGAGCAAACAGCGCAGGGTACGGCCATGGGTAGCCACCACAATGCGCTGTTCGGGCCTGGCCTTGAGCCAATCGACGAAGCGACCCACCCGCAAGGTGAGTGCACTGGCGCTTTCGCCGCCGGGCAGGGTGGACTCCAGCCGGCCGCTTTGCCAGTCGGCGATCATGCGCTGGTACAATTCGGTACGCTCGGGGGTCGCCGGCAAGCCTTCATGCTCTCCCCAGCTGATTTCGTTAATATCCGGTGTCTGTATCCAGGGAATTTGCTGATCAATGAAGGCCTGTACGGTCTGGTGGGTGCGCCGCAGCCTGGAAGTGACGATCAGTTGAAAATCGACATCCCGGTAAGCTTCAAAAAAGGCGCGGGCCTGCGCTTGTCCGGTCTCGTTCAAGTCAGTATCTACACCACTGCCCTGCACAATGCCCAGGCGGTTGAATTCGGTTTCGCCATGGCGAAGAATGTAAATGATCATACGGGTTAGTTAGAATTCTGTAAAACCGGTAGTTCAATATAGCCGCGGTACAGCTGGTCTTCGGCAAAGACGACGTCGGTGAAATCCTGCACTACCTTGTACAACGTATCGCGTTCAACGGGGCGCCGGCCGGTCCGGCGGATCATCTCCACCAGTTGCTGCGTGCTCAGACTGGGATGTTGCTCCTCGGAGCCAGCCATGGAATATATTTTCGTGGTATCGTCGATGGTGCCATCCAGATCGTCCACGCCGAAAGAGAGGGACATTTGGGCTACCGGCCGCCCGATCATCGGCCAATAGGCTTTCAGATGGTCGAAATTGTCGAGATAAATCCGGCTGATGGCGTAGTTGCGCAGGTCTTCCACGGTGGTGCTCTCCGTGAGGTGACTCATCTGATTATCCTGATTGCGAAATTTAAGGGGGATGAACGTCTGAAAACCGCCGGTCTTGTCCTGCAGTTGGCGCAGCCGTTCCAGATGGTCCACCCGGTGCCAGTACTGCTCGATGTGGCCGTACAGCATGGTGGCATTCGAGCGCATACCCAGTGCATGCCAAATTTCATGGATGCGCAGCCACTGTTCGGCATCGCACTTATCCGCCGCAATCTGCTCCCGGATCTCGGGATGAAAAATTTCCGCGCCGCCGCCGGGCATACTGTCCACCCCGGCTTCCTTGATGAGCCGCATCCCCTCTTCATAGGACACCTTGGCTTTTTTAAAGATGTAGTGGTATTCGACGGGCGTCAGGGCCTTTACGTGCAGTTCCGGACGATGCGCTTTTATTTTCCGGAAAAATTCCTGGTAAAAGGGCAGGTCGTACTGCGGCAACACCCCACCCACAATATGCACCTCCGTGACCGGCAGCCCATCGTACTTGCGCACGATATCGAGCATGTCGTCCATTGAAAAAGCCCAGGCATCGGTGTCGGAACGCTGCTTGATCAGGCGCGAATACGAGCAGAATTTGCAATCGTAGACGCACAGGTTGGTCGGCTCGATGTGGAAATTACGGTTGAAGTAGGTGACGTCGCCGTTCTTGTGTTCGCGCACGAAATTGGCGAGCAGACCGAGGTAGGCCAAATCGCCATGCTCGAACAGGAACACGCCTTCTTCAAAAGTAATCCGCTGATGGTCAGCCACTTTCTGCGCTATCCGCCGGTGATCGGCAGACAGGGCAGGATTATTCAGCACTACATCGAGTTGATCGGCGCTTCGCATGGGTCGATTATTTTACCCTGAAAAACCCCGTTTCCTGGGCTTTGTTCAGAAGTTTCAATTTTTTGTGAAAATAGAAAGGGGCCGGGGGCCGGCTCACTGGAATTTGATCAACTCCATGAACTTGCGGGCATTGGCGGCGTTGGAAAATTCGGCCTCCAGCAAAGCCCGGCGTTCCTCTACGCGGCCTGGTTCGAACGGTGCATTGATCAGCGCCTCGATGGTCTGGCGAATGGCGGGGCCGGAATTGCGCACATAGCATAACTTCGCCAGCCCGGTACCGCTGACCATTTCGTCGTTCACGATACAAAAACGGCCCTGAAACAGGGCATTGAGTAGTTTTAGTTTGATGCCCGACACCTGGAAAGACACGAGTACATTAATATGGGCTTTAGCGATCAGGTCCTGCATGCGCCGTTCATCCGGACTTTCCACGAGTTGAATATGGTCGTAGCGGGCAATCAGAGCCTGCAGTTCCGGCGAAGGTTCCATACCCGCCACGATAAAAGGCACCTCCATCCTGGAAGCCACCTCCTCGATGAGCCAAATGGCGGCGCGCTCATTGTCGGGTACGCTGAGTTTGCCGTGATAAAGAATATACTGGCCGCGTCCCGGGAGGCTTTCCACGGCCTGATTGGCATGGAAAGCGGCAATATAATGGGTGTTGGCTTTCATCTCCCGGTAATAGGCTTCATCGTTGGTGGAGATGGTGATGATCTCATCGGCATGGAGCACCACTTTGGGTTCGATGCGCTGGAGCTTAATGCTTTCGATGAAGTAGTACAACTTTTCGAAGACGCGGGCGGGCGGCGTCAGTTGGGCCAGGCTCTCGTAGTACTGCCATTCGACATTATGCATCTGCACCAGTTTCTGACGCGCCCGGAAGCGTTTATGCCAGACCAGGGCGCTGGTATGCATGCCCTGGAACAGGATGGGATGCTGGTCTTTGCGCAGGCGCTTGATGAGGGCGCGCTTGGCGCGCGTACGCATGATAAAGGGCAACAGATGGATCTGGTAAAATGCGGACCGGCTGCGGGGGTAGTAGTAGACCTCCTGGCAGTATTTTTCCAACTCGGTCTGCGGCTGGCGTTCGCCATACTGAAAACAATGGAGCAAAATTTTCACCCCCTGGGCATGTAATGCCTTGATCTGGTTGAAAATAACGATTACGCCACCGTAGTTGGCAGGGTACGGAATATCAAAGGAAACAATGTGCAGGAACATGGGCAGCGTCCGGCCGGAAACCGGTTTGTGTTCAATGACAAAGATAGAATAATTTTTTGGCTAGGCCGATGACCAGGTAACCCGGGGCGGTCTGCATGCCCGTCCTGGCCCGTCGGAGTGGCCGTAGCAAAAAAAATCACCACGTATTCTTGTTTTATATTTTGCAGAATCCATACCTTAGGCAAATGATTTAGGGACCCTTTTTCCCTTTTTTCCAAATTCTATTGTTCACTAAACTTTCAAGATTATGAACATTACTTTCGAAGAGCTTCGCCGCATCAAACACGCCCTACCGCATGGCAGTATTCACCGTATTGCCACTGATCTCGCTCTGGAAGAGCAGACTGTACGCAACTATTTTGGCGCCCATAATTATCAGGATGGTAAGGTGATCGAATTTCATCTGGAGCCAGGGCCCAACGGCGGCGTAGTACATTTGGAAGACCCCACTATTCTGAACCGCGCGCTGGAAATACTCGGCGAGCCTCAATTACAGCACTAAAAGCAATTTTTTCAGCTTACCCGGAATTGCCGCCTATCCGTCGGCAAAACGAAAGGGAAACCGGTCATAGCGACGCGGTTTCCCTTTTTTGTTGCCCCTTCAGGTGCTTTTTTGATCGGCACTACTTCTGCACCACAAATTTCTTCGTGCTGGTCCCCTGCGCCGTGGCAATACGTGCCAGGTAGGCGCCATTAGCCAGCTGTGGCAGGTTGTAGCTCAGCAGGTCGTTGGTCAGTCCCTGCCGGTCTTCGTACTTGATCACCCGGCCGTTCAGGTCGGCGATGGTAATGGTCGCATCGGTCGGTTGATCGAACTGCACCGCCAGGTTAAGTATTTCACCAACCGGATTGGGCAATACGTTGAAGGCATTGAGTGGCAGTGGCTTTTCGTCGGTGGTCACCACCAGATCGATGTACATCCGCATGACCGCATTGTAGTCCGGCCCGAAACCGGCCAGGTACCACTGATCGGTATACAGCACGGTGCTCACCTGATTAATGTAGCGAATGTCGCGGTTGAAGGCGTGGTTGGTCTGCCGCACTTCGTCGGGATAACCGGCCATCAGGAAATAACGGCCACCCGGCTCCAGCAATACGCCCGGCTCGCTGGTGTTGAAATCCAGCAGCTCCACTTGCTGCAACAGGCCATTTTCCATGGTGTCCGGCGCTTCGTAGCTGGCGAAACCGATCCAGGTCAGGCTATCACTGGGGAAATTCGTGGTCTCAAAATTGTTGAAGCCTGCATCCACTCCGTCGTTCACTTTGAACAGGTAGATCGTAGCGACTACGTCGGCTACGTCCAGTTCAGCCGGGTCGGTCCCAAAAGTGAACTCCGCAATACCGGCTTTGTACTGTTCCAGCGTACTGGTGCCCATGCGGTAATGGTTACCGACGGTCCAGGGAATATCCTGGCTGGTACGGGTCAGCAATTGCGGCTCGAGTTCTTTGGAAAAGACGTTGTCGGTCACCAGGAAGGGCGCTTCGCCGTCGTTACCATCCGGGCGGGCGTCAACGGAGTCGGCGTGAATTTCATACGTTACGAAATAAACGCCTTCGGTCAGTTCCGGGGCAAAGGTATTGGGCAGCACAATGGCGCTGTCCACGACACCCGGGTCCAGTACCGGCACCGTAATGCTATCGGCGAACAGGACATTATTGTTCTGATCCACCACCATGGCCGTCAGCACTACATTGGTCATCGCTTCCAGGCCTTCATTGGAGACATAGGCGAAGAAACCGAACGTATCACTGGCGATCTGCGACTCCGGCGTAGCGAAGCTGGAAGCCGGATAGAAGAAGTCGGTGATCGTCAGGTTGAAACGTGCGGTCGGGTTTTCATTATACACCTTGATATCATCCAGGTTCCAGAAGTACTCGTATACCCCAATGTACTGCCACTGCAGATATACCGTCGCCTGATTAGCGGCCACGCCGGAGATATCGAAGACCGACACCGTCGGGTTTTCCGACCAGCGGGTAGCCAACGTGAGCGTGGGGAAAGCGTCAAACTCCGTCCAGTTTACTTTATCGGTGCTCACGCGCAGCAACATGGTCTGGTCATTGGGTGTATAAACACCGGTATGCGATTCGAAAGAAACGAACACGGTGTTCTTGCCCGTCGCGTTGATGGCAGTGGAGGTCAACTCCGATTTGTGTAGGTTGGGCAGGTTGCCATATTCGTCCGAGTCGACGGTCACGAAACCGTTAGACGCCGTGGTGGAGGCAAAAGGTTCCTGCAGGTTGATGGCATCGCCGAAGACAGGCGCGCAGCCCGCTTCTGTATTGCCAGCGGTGGGATCGGAGCACCAGGTCCAGATGGCGCCCTGGCCCGAAGCGTCCACATTGGTCCAGCCCATCGGAATGCCATCGGAAAAATCTTCTTCCCAGAAAGGGGTTTGTGCGGTAGCCATTCCGGCCATCAGCAACAAGCTGGCGCAGAGTAATTTTGTGAATGTTTGCTTCATTGTGTTGAAAAGTTTGTGAAATAAAAATCCGGCGGAAAGGTAGTTCCCCCTGCCGGATTATAAATGATTGTCATGGCTAAAGATACTGAATCCCACCTGGAGAACCGACTTTAACGTTCAAACGCCCGTTTTTTTGGACTCTTTGGCCCAGGTGTCTTTCAGCGTGACCGTCCGGTTAAAGACCGGTTTTTGGGGGCTGCTGTCAGCATCCGCGCAGAAATACCCCAACCGCGTAAATTGAAATTTGTCACCCGGCCGGGCTTCCGCCAAGGCCGGTTCCACCATCGCATTGGTGATCACGCGCAGCGAATGCGGGTTAATAGTGGCCTTGAAATCCTCTTCCCCTGCCGGGTCTTCCACCTGGAAGAGGCGGTCGTAAAGTCTCACCTCGGCGACTTTCGCCGTAGCCGCCGAAAGCCAGTGGATAACCCCCTGGGGCTTCAGCCCGGAGGTGTCGTGCCCCGACCGGCTTTCCGGAACGTACATACAGTGCAGCGCCACGATCTGGCCGGATTCATCCTTTTCGACGGACGTACAGCGAATGATGAAGCCAGATTTGAGGCGTACCAAGCCGCCGGGCGACAAACGAAAGTATTTGGGCGGCGGGTTTTCCATAAAATCATCCTGCTCGATGTACAACTCGCGGCTAAAGGCCACCTGACGTTGGCCGGTGGTCGGGTCTTCGGGGTTGTTATCCGTTTCCATCCATTCGATGTGGTCCTCCGGGAAGTTAGTCAGCACCACTTTCAGCGGTTCCAGCACGGCAAAGCGACGCAGCGCGTGTTTGTTCAGATCCTCGCGGATACAGAATTCAAGGAGCGACATTTCCACCATGTTATCGCGCTTGCCCAGCCCGATGCGTTGGCAGAACTCGCGGATGCTCGCCGGTGTGTAGCCCCGGCGGCGAAAACCGCTGATGGTCGGCATGCGCGGATCGTCCCAGTCCTGCACGTGTCCATCCTCCACCAGCTGGCGCAGTTTGCGCTTGCTGGTGATCGCGTAACTGATGTTGCGCCGGGCAAATTCGTACTGATGCGCAGGGTAAATGCCGAGTTGTTCGATGCACCAGTCGTAAAGTTCACGGTGGGGGGCAAATTCGAGCGTGCAGATCGAATGCGTGATCTGTTCGATGCTGTCGCTTTGACCATGCGCCCAGTCGTACATCGGATAGATGCACCACTGATCGCCGCTCCGGTGGTGATGCGCGTGCTTTATCCGGTAGAGCAGCGGATCGCGCATAATCATGTTGGGCGAGGCCATGTCGATTTTGGCGCGGAGCGTACAGTGGCCATCGGGAAATTCCCCGGACTTCATCTGCTCGAACAGGGCGAGGTTTTCGGCCGGCGTCGTATCCCGGTACGGGCTGTTCCGGCCGGGTTCGGTGGGGGTGCCTTTCAGCGCGGCGATCTGCTCGACGGTAGAAAAATCCACGTAGGCTTTGCCATTGGCAATCAATACTTTAGCCCACTCGTAGAGCTGCTGGAAATAGTCGGAGGCGTATAAAATGTGGGCCGGTTCGAAACCCAGCCAGCGTACGTCGGCGATGATGCTGTCCACGTACTCGGTCTCTTCGGTGACCGGATTGGTATCGTCGAAACGCAGGTTGGTGTCGCCGCCATATTTCTGCGCCAGCATGAAATTCAGGCAAATGGCCGTGGCGTGACCGATGTGCAGGTAGCCGTTCGGTTCGGGCGGAAAGCGCGTGCGGATGTGGGTATGCTTGCCGGACGCGAGATCGGCCTCCACGATCTCTTCGAGGAAATTGAGGTGCTCGGGGATAGCAGTTTTGTCTGTGTTCATAGCATAGGTTTATACAGGTTGATCAGGGTGGCAGAAGGGTGGATGCAGGGTTATAAGGGTTTATCAACCGGGTGTTACATGCGTTCCGGCATCTCCATACCGATCAGCAGCATGCCGGCACGCAGCACCTGGCCGACCGCCTGGCTGAGTTGCAGGCGGAAAGCCCTGGCTTCGGGCGTTTCTGCGCCGAACACCTTCAAGTCATGCCAGAAGCGGTGGTAACTTTTGGCCAGCCCGTAACAGAAGTTGGCGATCAGCGAAGGGTCATAGCCGGCGCCCGCCGCCTGTAGTACGGCCGGGTAGTCGTGCAGGTGGCGTAACAGTTCCCGCTCCTGCGGCTGTAATGCGTGATAATGCGCAGCGGCAGACAAATCTAGGCCTTCTTTCTTCACCCGCTGCATCAGCCCGTAAATACGCACGTAGCTGTACTGAATATAAGGACCCGTCTGCCCCTGCATATCCACCGAT
>JBKJKS010000240.1:0-14689 GCA_046597295.1 Saprospiraceae bacterium | reverse complement strand
ACAACGAATCCACCAGTTGTAACAGGGCCCGCAACACCACATCGCCCCATTCCGGATCTTTGCCATCCAGCCGCACCACTTTGATACCCATGGACCTTTTGCCGATGGTCTGGCCCCCGTTCATGATCTCGAACAGGATGTTGTACAGGAAGAAAATGAGAAAAGGCAGGAAAACGAACACCCGGACCCAGCCGCCGTCTTCGAGCCAGCCGGTGCTGAACACGATGGTTAGCACTGTGAACAATATGAAATAGGCGGCCATCAGCAGGAAGGCATCCAGCATAAAGGCCAGGGCGCGCTCGCGCAGCCCGGCCAGTTCGTACTCGATGGTCACGTTCTGGGTGGTGCGGATGTCGATCGTTTTTTGCATGCGGCGTGGGGAGGGCAGGTGTTGGATGGGGCAAAGGTATAGCGGATGGCGCCAAGAAGTTAAACAAGATCAAGTCCCGTGGTGGAAGAGGGAATTAGTCGAACAATTGCGACAAAGCAGCATGACTTAGCACTTCGAAACCATCGCGTAGGGGATAGTTTTCGGCTACGGGTGCAACGACAACATTACGGCGCGTCCGGAGATCGGTGGCGGCAATGTGCATACTTTTAGTGACCGTAGGCGTAGAATTATATTTAATTTCCACCAAAATGTCGGGAATGCCCGCTTTAATGATGACCAGATCTGCCTCGGTGCCGTCCTGGGTGCGGTAAAAGCACAGCTCGTGGCGTGGCGGCAGCCTGTTGGCAATCTCTTGGGCGATGTAGGCCTCCCAGGAGGCGCCCACAGCAGGATGCCCCTGTAGTTGCTCCCAGTTGCCGATGGCCAGCAACGCATGCAAAATCCCGGTATCCCGGATGTATATTTTTGGTGATTTTACCAATCGTTTCGGGATGTTAACGAACCAAGGTTGAATGCGCCGGATCAGGTAAGCCGACTCGAAAAAATCAATGTAACGTCGAACAGTAGGCGCGGTAATGCCCAGCGAATTGCCCAGCGTCTCCAGATTGAGCATGTTGCCGTTCCAATGAGCAAGCATGGTCCAGAGGCGGCGTGTCAACACTGGGTTGGCGCTGAGGCCCAAAAGTGGCAAGTCGCGTTCGAGGTAGCTTTGAATGAAATTATCCCGCCAGTCGGTACTACGTTGTTCTTCAGCCACCAGCAGACTCTCGGGAAATCCCCCCCGTAGCCAGTGTGTCCGGTAATCAACCAGGGGGGCCACTTCCGCATAGGACAAAGGGGCCAGCTCATAGTAAGCAATACGACCAGCCAGTGATTCGGAGACATCACGGATCAGATCGGGGGAAGCGGACCCGAGCAGAATAAAGCGTTTCGGTACCCGGTAGCGGTCGATAAGCCCCCGGAGAACCGGAAATAAGGCCGGTACGCGCTGTATTTCGTCCAAAATAACCGTTTGCTGCTGCAAAGGCTCGAGAAAAAGCCCCGGATCTTTCAACTTGTTCAGATCGGCTGGATTCTCCAGATCCAAATATACCGACGGTTGTGGCCAGAGAGCAGCCAAATGTCTGGCTAAAGAAGTTTTGCCCACCTGACGGGGTCCGATAATAGCAACCGCCGGAAACTGATCGGCGAGCCGGGTAATATCTTTTTCCGCAGCCCGGGAGAGATAAGGAATGGACATATTTAAAATGATTCCTGCAAATCTAAAAATAGATTTTGGATTTGCAGGAATCATTTTGCTTGTCTAATAAGCAGGGCCACCGCCCATTACCAACGGTCCACCGCTTTGTAAGCATCAATCACCGCCAGTTCGCCCGCTTTGTCCGGCTTGGAATTCCCATGCTCCATGCCCAGAATGCCCGTGAACCCTTTGGCATGGATATGACGAAATATGTTCTGGTAATTGATCTCGCCGGTAGTAGGCTCTTTTCGCCCGGGGTTGTCGCCGATCTGAAAGTAAGGGGTTTCATCCCAAGTGGCATCGATATTGGGAATGAGGTTGCCGATCTGGATCTGGGCATGGTAGAGGTCGTAAAGAATTTTGCAGGCAGGGCTGTCCACGGCTTTACAGATCAGGTAGGCTTGCGGTACATCGGCAAGAAATTGGCCGGGATGATCCCGGAAGTTGAGGGGCTCCAGCACCATGGTCAAACCAGTGGGTTCCAGGATGTCGGCGGCGCGTTTCAGGGATTCCACGACGTGGGCGGTTTGGTAATCTTTATTTTGCTTGAGATCGACGTGGCCCGGCACGACGGTCATCCATTTGGCGCCGCAGCGTTTGGCTACTCCCACGGCGTTGCGGATGTCTTGTAAAAACTCGGCGCGTTTGTCGGCTTTCCCGCTGGCCAGATTGGGTTCCGACCAGTAGATTTTATGGGCTACGAAAACGCCCATCACGATGCCGAGTTCGGCCATCAGTTTACCCATTTTTTCCTGGAGTGACGGTTCGCGCCCGCTCATGCCGTTGTCTTCAAAAGCGGTGAAGCCCTGGTCGGCCATAAAGCGCAATTGATCCAGTACGTTTTCTCCGGCGGAGTGGCGGAACATACCGTCATGCGGGGCGTAGCGCAGTTGGAAGGTATGCGGGCTCCCATTTTGGTCTGCTATGGCTGGGTTGGAAAAAACTTCCATCGGGGCGATGGCCAAGGCTGCGCTAGTGAGCAGGCTTTTTTGAATAAAATTTCTGCGTAGCATAGAAGAGACAGTTAGGTTCGTTTCAAATTTGTAGCGAAATGTACGGCAGAAATAATTGATGATTCGAGCCCTCATACATCCACCCCAAACTCCCGCAACGCCTCGTTTAAAGACACCTTCAGATCCGTACTCGGCTGCCGCTGCCCGATGATCAGCGCACAGGCCACCTGATACGTCCCGGCCGGAAACTGCCGCGGATAGGTGCCCGGGATCACCACCGACCGCGCCGGCACGCGGCCCTTGTGCAGCACCGGCTCCGGACCGCTTACGTCGATGATGTGGGTGCTTTTGGTCAGTACCACATTGGCGCCCAGCACCACCTCGCGTTCCAGGTGCACGCCCTCCACCACAATACAGCGCGAACCGATGAAGCATTCGTCCTCGATGATGGTGGGCGAGGCCTGCGGCGGTTCCAGCACGCCGCCGATGCCCACGCCACCGGCCAGGTGCACGTTGCGCCCGATCTGGGCGCAGGAGCCGACGGTGGCCCAGGTGTCCACCATGGTCCCGCTGCCCACCCAGGCGCCAATATTGACGTAGGAAGGCATCAGGATCGCGCCTTTTTCGATAAATGACCCGTAGCGGGCGATGGCTTGGGGCACCACGCGCACCCCCTTCTGGGCGAAACCCGTCTTAAGCGGAATCTTATCGTAGTACTCGAACGGCCCCACCTCGATCGTCTGCATTTCCTGGATCGGGAAGTACAGCAGCACGGCCTTTTTAATCCAGTCGTGGGTGATCCAGCGGCCGTCCGCCTGCGGCTCAGCCACGCGCATCTCGCCGGCGTCGAGTTGGGCCAGCACTTCGCGAATGGCCTTTTTTACGCCTTCTCCGGCCAGGAGGGAGCGGTCGTCCCAGGCGGCTTCGATGATTTGTTGCAGTTGCATATGGTCAGTGATAGGTTGAGCAATAATTCATAGTTCATCATTCATAATTCCGGCAACATAGTCCCCCAAATACGCAAACGGTTCGGTCAGCGCCCCCTGCTCGGTCATCATGCCCCGCCGGATCACGTCGCTGTGCAGGCCGTGCAGCAGTTCGGGCAGGATGGTGTTGAGTAGTTGCCGCCCGAAAAAGGAGGAAGCATCACGCGGCAGTTCGGAGGGCAGGTTGTCGATGGCCATTACGTCCACCGAACCGGGCTGGTAGGGGAGGGTTTCCATTCCGGTCACCGGATCGAAACCGTAGACCGGATCGGCGATCTTGCTGGGGCGTAGCGTACAGGGCACGGAAGAAGCAGGTACGATATCGCAGGTAATATCGGCAATGACCTGGATGCGAAAATCGGACTGCGCCATCTCCGTCCGGGTAAAAAAAGCGGGCGCTTTGGCGTCGTAAAAAATACCGTTCATAAAAATGTCGGCCCGGCGGGCATAAGGCGCGAAGGTGCTGCGGTACGCCTCACCGTGGGCGTAAAAGTGGCTTTTATCAAAGGGCCGTCCATCGCGGTGGGCCACATAATCAGCCGCCCGGAGCTGGGTAAAAACGGCTTCCGTAAAATCCTGCTCCAGGAATTCGGCCGGCGTCACCTGCCGGATACCCACATCGCGGAGGTTCTTGGCGGCCCCCGTGCTCACCCGCCCATGGCCGGTGAGCACGATGCACAGCGGCGGCAGGGCCAGTGTCGCGTACACCTGTTGCACCGCAGCGTAATCATGGCTCGCAAACAAACGCGGGAGGGCAAACAGCCGTGTACGCTGCCCGTAGGTCCACAGGCCGTTGTGTGCGCCCACCACGCCGGCGTAGAAACCGAAGGCGATCAGGCGCTGGCCGCGCTCGTCGGTCAATGCCTCGTAGTCGATCAGGCGGATGTTTTTTTCCAGGATGGCCTGCAACAAAGGCCGGTTGTAGGCCTGCTTTTTCAGCGTATGCGAAAAAAAGAGGTAGGTCTTGTCCGGTTGCAGCCAGTCGATGGGTACTTCTTTCACGCCCAGTAGCACGTCGCAATCGCTGAGGTCGGGACGCACGATGATACCGTGGGCCCGGTACTCTTCGTCCTGGAAGCAGCGCACCGGCGACGGTTCCACGATAAATTTGACGGGAAACTCCACCTGCGCTTCGGCGCATTGCTCGGGGGTGAGCGCCGCCCGGGCATCGGGCGGCACCTTGCCTTCCCGGATAATTCCGACTTTGATCATAGTCACTTGCCCGGGCCGCCGGTGACGGAGACGGGGTTCTTGTTTTGGTAAAATTTGAAATCAGGCGGGGCGAAGGTAGGGTCTTTCCCTTCAGTACTGAATGATTTCCCCATTGGCCATGATCTCCACATGGCGGGTCCGCGAAGTAGTCGGATCGAATACGTCGGTCGGGCCGGCCGAATGGCCTTCGCCGATCAGGATTTCGTAATCCTCGTTGATGGTGGCCACCGAGCGGTGGATGCTGCCGTCGCGCTCGACGCGGGTGTGGGCAATGGTCTGCCGCCCGATCAGGTGCCCTTTACCCGTAAACGTGGCCAGCACGTACTCGTAGTTCAGCAACGCCGCTTTCCACCACACCAGCGCGATGAACTGCTCGGTATCGGCGATGGCGAAACACGGCAAATACTCCGTAAATTCATCGTCGGCCGCCACGCCTTCCACCGGTTGGATGTACAGCGCGATCAGGGCGTCGGACAGGGGCGGATTTTCCGTGCTGAACGTGTGGTGGGTATCCTCCCCCAGGGTGGCCGGCATGGTCACGGGTGGAAATTTGGCGACGAAGTCAGCGAAGGTCAGGGCCATAGTTTGGAAAATTGGCAAAAAAGGGCAAAGAAAGCAAAGGGCAAAGGGCAAAAAAGCAAAGGGCAAAGGGCAAAGGGCAAAAAAGCAAAGGGCAAGACTATTGTTCCGCTCTACGCCATGTACCCTGCTCATTATGAGGGCTTTTTCGCATAACAGCCGCCAAACAAAGGTGTTCAAAATTTTACCCTGGCGAGACTTGCTGAGGACGCCTCGCCAACCGAAAGGTTGGCGCTACTCGACCGCTTCCTGAAAGGTCAGTTGACGATTGGTCAGATCGAAGGCGCACAGGTGTCCGTAGCCTTCCCGGATGGGAAAGTTCCAGAATACGCAGCCGGCATCGATGTCGAGGTAGCGCTGCTGCTCCAGGCGCTGTAGCATGGTCTCGATGTCGCTGCGTTTGATGGGCGTATGGCCATGCACGATGATGCGGTCGCCCAGCCAGTCGTAGCGGATCTGATCATACCAGCGTCGTATCCAGATCATGTCGTCGGTCCGGCTCAGCGGATTGTGCAGGTCGAAATCCAGCCCGGCATGCACCAGAATATATTCATCCACCTCCAGCCAGTAACCCAGCTCGCGCATAAAGTCGAGGTAGATTTCCGGAATATCCGTAATGCGGCGGACGCCGAAACTTTCCATCGTGCGCCGCCCGTCGGTATGCAGCCATTTTTCCAGGCCTTCCAACGTATGCTGGGCCGTCAGTACAATATCCTCGTGGTTGCCGCGCAAGCATTCGATCTGGTAGCCGGCCGCCCGGAGCGCCCAGATATGATCGATCACGCCCTTCGAGTCCAGTCCGCGATCCACGTAATCGCCCAGCAGGTACAGCTGATCGGCCTGGGAAAAAGCGAGCCGGTCCAGCAGGGCCAGGAAAGTTTTTCGACAACCGTGGATATCGGAAATGGCGATTTTGCGCATATTTTTTTAATATCTTGAAAATTAGGCCTTACTTTTGTAGTGATATCAGCATTCGCAAACATCCGCTACTTCTAAAAAGTGTCTGCTTCCGTAAAAAAATCGTTTTCCTGGTTGTGGTTGGCCACTTTGCTGACCGCCACGATCGGCGTGGGCGTGCAGCAGATTTATTGCCAGTGTCTGAATAAAACGACGACTGCGCTCTGTGCCCCGGTGCAGATAGTGGAGCAGGACGGATGCTGTCAGCAAAAGGTGCAGCCGGAGCCGGCTGCCTGTTGCGCAAAGAAACCGGTTGTCGCGAAGAATGCCCAGGGCTGCACCAAAAAATCCACCCAGGTCTTCCAGCTGAAAACGGAGTTCCTGGTCGATCACCACCCGGTCGAAAAATCCTTCGACTTTCCCCTGTGGATCAATGATTTTCCGATGCTCCGCCGCATGTCCCGTTCGGTCATTTGCGACGCGACCATTTTCCGCCAGGCGCTACCGCCACCCCCCCTTTCCGGGCGCGACCTTTGCCTGCGCCACCAGCTTGCCCTTTGTTAGTCTGAAAATAGAAATTTTTCGTCTGTCCGTCCACTGCGGTACAGCTGGTATTTCTGTTTACTAACCTTGGGCCAAGCCCGGCCTCCATTGCTTCGACCATGCACCACCTACGCGTCCTCTGCGGACTCTTTTTTCTACTTTTCGCTGCTTCTTTATTTTCTCAAAACCTGCCGCCGCTCACCGGCATGGTCACCAACGACCGCGACGAGCTGCTCATCGGCGCCACCGTCTTCTGGAAAGGCGCCAAAACCGGCACCGTCACCGATACCGCCGGCCGGTTCAGTCTGCCCGCCCGCACCGCAGCGGATACGCTCATCGTGCGGTACATCGACGCCGCTCCGGCCAAGCTGGAAGTGCTGCCCAGTGAGAATAACCTTTGGATCGTGGTGACCGGCATTACCGACCTGCAGACGGTGATCGTGAGCGAACATACGTTCGGCAACACGGTGAGTATACTGGATGCGCACAATATCGAACGTATCAGCAGTAAGGAACTGCGCAAAGCGCCCTGTTGCAACCTCTCCGAAAGTTTCGAGACCAATGGCACCGTGGATGTGGCCTACACCAACGCCCTGACCGGCGTGAAAGAAATTCAGATGCTCGGTTTGCGCGGTATTTACAGCCAGTTTTTGATCGAGAACCGGCCGACGATGGGCGGGATCGCCACGCCCTTCGCTTTCGAGTACCTGCCCGGCACCTGGCTGAACGGCATTATACTGGCCAAAGGCGCGAGCACGGTCAAGAACGGCAATGCGGGCATCAGCGGGCAGATCAATGCCGACCTGGTCAAGCCCAACCTGGACAAGCCCCTGTTTGTCAACTTCTTCAGCTCCACCGAGGGGCGCGGCGAACTGAACGTACATTTGAACAAGGCCGGCAAAAACGGCTTTTCCAACGGCCTGCTGCTGCACGGCAACCTGGTCGAAAACGAGCGGGATATGAACCGCGATAACTTCTACGATGGGCCGAGCCGCCGCCAGCTGAACGGCCTGTACCGGGTGCAGTACGATGCGCCGGACGTGTGCGCCCAGTTCAACGTGCAGGCCCTGACCGATCACCGCCGCGGCGGGCAGATCCGCGAAGTCGCTGCACGGCCGGGCCAGCTGTTCGGGATCGATCAGCAGAATGACCGCGTGGAAGTGTGGGGCAAACTGGGCCGCGAAAACCTGTTCGGCAAACCTTACAACCAGGTGGGTAACATGGTATCGGCCTCCTGGCACCGCAGCCAAGCCGTGTATGGACCGAATACCTACACCGCCGCGCAAAAATCGCTGTACTGGCAGTCGCTGTATGAAACCATTTTCGGCACCACGGACCACAAGATCGTGGTGGCCCCTTCCCTGCAGATCGACGACATCCGGGAGCGGGTGAACGAAACGAACCTCGACCGCCGGGAGGCGGTACCGGGCGCGATGGTGGAGTATACCTACAGCCGCCCCAACCTGAAAATGGAAATGCCCGATCTGGTGGTGGTGCTCGGCGCCCGCACCGACTGGAACAGCCGCTTCGGCTGGCTTTTCACGCCGCGCCTGAGCGCGAAGTACAATTTTACGGAAAAAAGCGTGGTGCGCCTGTCCGCCGGGCGCGGCTACCGCTCGCCCAATCTGGTGGCCGAGAACATCAGCCTGCTGGCCAGCAACCGGCAGCTGCGTTTCGCGCCGGATCTGGGCCTCGAAGCCGCCTGGAACTACGGGTTCAACGTCAGCCAGCGTTTCGAAGTGGCCAAGCGGGAAGCCAGTTTCAGCGTCGATCTGTACCGCACCGATTTCACGCAGCAGATCGTGGTGGATGTGGAGCAGGATCCCACGCAGGTCTTTTTCTACAATTTGCAGGGCAAATCTTTCTCCAACAGCCTACTGGCCATGCTGCAGTACAACCTGCTACCCGGCCTGGACATAAAACTGGCGTATAAGTGGAACGACGTGCGCACCACTTTTTCCAACGGAGAACTGCGCACCCAGCCCTTGATCGCCCGGCACCGCGGCCTGGTCACGCTGGACTATAGCACCCCGAATAAGCGCTGGACCCTGAACACCTACGTGCAGATCGTCGGGCCGCAGCGCCTGCCCGACAACAGCCAGGTGCCGCATGAATACATCCACGATTTTCCCAGCATCAGTCCGACCTTCGCGACCTGGAACCTGCAGATCACCCGGCGCGTGGGCAAGAAGTTCGAACTGTATGTAGGCGGAGAGAACCTGACCAACTACCGCCAGCACCAGGCGATCATCGCGGCCGACGATCCGACCAGCCCGTTCTTCAACGGCTCCCAGATCTGGGCGCCGACAATGGGGACGGTGGGGTATTTGGGGGTCCGGTTTGCGCCGGCGGGGCTGTGAGGGGGATGCTGCCTGCTAGCGAATGGGAACGCGGATGACGCGGATGTGCCAAACGCGGATGTACGCAGATTTTAAAAATCCGTTTTATCCGCGTTTGCTTGCATCCGCGTTATCCGCGTTCCAATCGGAATCAAAGGTGCAGCCCTTGCAATTCGGGATGTCGGCTGTTCTTACAGCCCGGGCGCATGCCGATGGACAGCGTTCGTCCCCATGCCAGTACATGCAATGATCTGAAATTCACGAGTGTTTTTTTCCATTTTTGAACTGTGCGATCAGCGCGTCCAGTATGTCCAGCAGCCACTGCCGCTCGGCGATTACGTCTATTTTCTGCACATCAGCCTGTATTTTTTCGAGATGCTTCCAATCATGGTTATCCTTGGCATGAATAATACGCTTCATGGTATCGGCAAAACGTTTGCCCAGTTTTTTTCGGTTAGGCGGCAGCCTTTGTTCTCGAAAAAAGAAAATGATAGCTGCCTCCACGCGACTTTCCAAAAATTCACCGACCCGGTGATCGGCGCCGGGAAGCAGGCTTTTTTCGTATAAAATCTTGATTTCCAGTATCTTGCTGGAAAATTTATAAGTCATATCATCATAGCTGGAGGTTAGCAGCGTTTTTAATGCCGGCTCATAGTCCTTAATATGATATAGATAATAAGCCAGGTTGAACTGATAATATTCATCAGAAGCCATCGCGCCCAATATTCTGCCTTGATGCTGTTCAATAAAACGTTTGACCCAATCGTACTCGCCTAAGCGTATGCCGATCACCACGATGCTATGAAACTCGGAGGCTTTTATTTTATCCTCTGTGTAAATTCGGCCTGACTCCACCCGGCGTTTCTGCAGCTGAAACACCGGTTCGTAGTAAGCAGAAATTCCTTTGTTTGAGCCCCAAATACCATAGTTACAGGCATAAATTTCCAAGGCAAAGAGACAGTCGGGGTCTAGATTCTGCTCGTGCTCACCTAGCAAATTGATAAAATCGCGAAATACTTGTTCATTACTATTCTGACTATCCGCCAGCAGCCAAGTGGCCTGGAGGCATAATTTCCCGATTGGCTTTTCAAAAAACCAGGCTAACTGCGGACTAGCCGGATCGAAGGGCAGCAGGTGTTCGATGGCGGGCAGGTTCAACGGCGTCAACTGGTTCTGGTTGAGCAGCATACAGGTAGCCAGCAGCCTTTCGATCAGGTAATACTCATCCAGAGCGCGCAAAGTATTGACCAGGTTGAGGTCATCTTTTTTACGATTGCGGCCGCTTTGAAAGACCGACTCTTCTTTTTCAATCAGGAAGTAGTGATAGTATTCCGGTAGCGACCAGGTGCGCTGCTGATTCCGGTGCTGTAGGGCCTGCTTATAGCCGGCATGGAACTTATCTTCCAGGCCCCGTTCGCTGTAAAAAATCTGCAGGTAGTATGCCTGTTGCAGTGGGCTCATTTGCTGGGTAAAGGTCTCCGCAGCGATGAACTGGCGGACGGCCTTCAGGGTCGCTGACCTCAGTTTGCCCAGCCTGTTTTTCACCCAGGCCTGGTGAGGGTATAAGTAGGCATAGACCGTTTCTTCGGATAAGCTGGACTCTGCCTGACTTGCGGGCAGGTGCCGGAAAATATAACTGACCAGCCGGGTAATGTCGGTCCGGGGCTCATCGGTGGCTCCCAGGCCGGCCAGCAGCCGGTTACGTTCCTCGGGTTTGAAGACAGCCAGTGTTTCGACCAGGTCACTGTTGTGCATCCAAGGAGGGATTGAAATGTTTGAGAAAGCATTGCCATTATTTCCACTTTCATTTAGTTTTGGGCGCACAAATTTGTTAAAACTTCCATGAAAGCCAACATGAAACACACTTACTTTTTTTTCTTTCTCCTCGCTCTGGCGACCATCTCTGCGACCGGTTGCTCTTTTGAAGAAGCAACGATCAACAAAGTCAAGTCCGAGTCTTTCAAGCCCTTGCCCGGTTCCTGGAAAGACAAATATGAACTGATCGGCTACTACAGTTCAGATCCGATCCCGATGCTGGTCAGTGATACCATGTGGTTGAGCATTAACACGCCGACTCCCGAAAGTGAATATGTATTGTTATACGGCGCCGGTCTGAAAGCTGCGGTCAAGAACCCGGAGGAGTATTATGGGGCATTGGTGCGGGTGCGGGGTATTATTCAAAAAAATGTCTTACAAATACCTGGCGATTCATCCAGTGCGCGAACGGTGTTTCTAGTCAGCTCGATTACCCGGCTCAGTGCTGGTGGCGGCTGTTCTCCAAATTTCATAAATTTATGCAGCCAGTATCCGATTATATGCCTGCCAAACCCAAATCCGAACGCCAATAAGTTTGCTCTGCTCTACAGTGGAGGTCGTAACCCCGGCATGGCCAAAAAAAGATATTGGAATGATCTGGTCTTCATGTACCACACCCTGCGCAATAAATATGGCTATGCAGCTACCAATATTGTGGTGGTTTATAAAAGTGGAGCGCCGGAAAACACGAATATGCCGGTGCATTTTTCAGCCTCTATGAGCGGTTTTAATCAAGCCATTACCAAATTACAGGGCCTAATGCAGAATCCGCAGCTGGATCAACTGCTGGTCTTCACCACCAATCATGGGGGCGGGTACGACCCAGCTACCAATATAATGAACGGCGAAACGGATCAGAGCACGTCAGATGAACCGGAGGCCAGTTTACCGCCTCCAGGCAAAATAGATGAAGTAATTTTTTACTATGGTTCGAGCCTGTACATGCTGGATGAATATTTCGCCACAAAAATAAATTCCTTGCCGGCCAAAATGATCATTGCGCTCCATGAGCCTTGCTTCAGTGGGGGGCTGCTGCATGATTTGCGGCATACGGACCGGATCAATATAGCGGCGGCGGCCGAGACCGAAAACTCCAAGTCTATTCCCCCCTGTCATTACTATGACGCCTTTTCTTACTACTTCACCGCCGCCATGTACGGCAGGAACCGGGATGGAACGGCGCTTTCCTCCAACCCGGATTTAAACGCTAGTGGCAGCGTCTCCGTACTGGAAGCCTTTTTATTTGCCAGGAGCAATGATGGGTCTTCACATCACTTTCTGGACGATACCGGCAACGGCATCGGGGTAGAGGTCCCCGGATCGCTGAATCCGGCCTTAGACGGGTTTGTGGCGGCCAGAACTTTTTTTTAAAGCCTGCTGGACACTGCCTGGTAAAAGTGCTAAAACTTGTAATCGTTGTCCCCTCTAGAACGACGGTAGATTTGCCTCATCATTATTTAACACCAACTTTTCATGTCTGATCTAAAAAAAATCAACTGCTCCCTGCATGGATTAGTCTTGCTGCTGGTCACCTTGTTTTGGGCCGCTTGCGCTTCCCCTCCCTCCCCCAATCCCGTGATCGCCCTGGAAGAGGAGGGCATTTCCATTACTGTGGATAGCCTGGCCGACGTGAGCAGCGTTACGATTTACAGTTTCAATGGCGCAGGCCAGCCATTGGATACGATCAATGCCACTCCGGGAGAGGCCATCCTTTCTGCTAATGCTCCGGAAGTACCCCGGCCCATTCGTTTCAACTTTATCTATAAATCTTCGTCGGGCAACACCATCGTCGAGGACATGCTCAGCGTACACGATGGGCCCGATAGCAATGGTGTGCTGCTGCCTGATATGGATGTAGTAATAGGTCGCTTGAACAATTCTCAACAGTGCCCTTCCAGCACCCAAATAGCGACAGGAACCGGCGTGGTCACCTTTAATTTCCAAGCCAATAAAAGGTATGAGGTGCGCATGACCCACCCGGGGGGACAGGAAGAAAGGCTGCTGCTGCATCCAAAACCGGCGCCTCCGAATGTTCTGCAGGCCGGCAAAGTGGATGTATATAAAACCGAGAGTTACTCCTGCATGACCAATCCTCCTGCCTCCAATCCCAACATTATCAAGCAACTGGAGGTAGGAACGGTACATAACACGCACTGCACCATTACCGGGTTGGACAGCGTAGACGCTACCTATTACATCCGGCGGATTACGGTCAGCTGTTCCAGCGATTCCTGCACCTTCTCGGTGCGCAGGGAGTAAGCTTGGCTATCTCTGCCGGTAAAACCCCGGATTTATGTAATTGGCGGGAGCCAACCATCCGCCGCATCTTTGTACCATACCAGTCAGGACGGCTAATGTGACCATCGAAAAACCCTAATGAAAACGTCTGAACTCCAGAAAACCAAACCCCGAAAGACCACATTACCCCAACCCCAGCCCTGAATCCCGTTTGCCAAATGAAGCTCCGAACCTGCTCCCCAGCGGGTTTCGGAGTTTTTGGTGTTTACCGCAGCAGCGTCACCTCCATCGTCACCGGCGTTCTTTCCCCGTTGCAGTCCACCACCATGCGCCAGACGTAAACATCCGCAGGGGCCGGCTGCCCATCGATGGTCCCATCCCAGGCTGCGGTCTTACCCGTGCCCACGTAGACTTTTTCGCCCCAACGGTCATAAATGGTCAATTCCAGTACAGACTCCAGTCCTTCGAAGGGTAGGGCACTGAAAGTATCGTTGAGGCCGTCCTGATTGGGCGTGAAAGCGTTGGGAATGACCAGCCGTTGCGGATCGCAGGGCGGGAACACCAGCACCCGGTACTGCACACTGCCCATACAGCCTTTATCGTCGGCGACGACCAGCAGATAAGTCGTCGTAGAGTCCGGCTTTGCCAAAGGATCGGGGCAGTCGCTGCAGCTCAGCCCGGTCGCCGGCAACCACACGTACTCGCTGAAGCCGTCCGGCCCGTCCAGCACGATTTCCTCGCCCAGACCAATGGTGACCGAATCCTGCGCCGGGATCACCGGATTGGGCACCGCCGTCACCGTCACGCAGTGGGTGCTGTCGCAGCCGGCCGCGGAAGGAAAGGTGCGGCATATACTTCCGGCCTGGGTGAACAGCGAATCAAAAACCAGGGTAGTAGTGCCGGTACACAGGGGGCGGAGTTCGCTGGTCTCGTTGGGCGTCAGTTCGAGGCGCAAATACTGTACGCCGTCGCAGCCATTAGCATTGGGCAGCGCCTGGGTGTAGACGCCCGGCGTCTCCGTCATTTCCCCAAAGATTTCGACCGGCCGGCCAACACAGGTGGTGATTACCCCCAGATTCACGCTGTCGCGGGGCAGCACGGTCACGGCGACCTGGCCCGTGCCGGTGCAACCGCCGGTGAAGGTGACGGTTACGGTATAATTGCCACTTTGCGCCGGTTGCAGCACCTGGTTGGCCAGTGCGGGGTTAGTCACGCCGGGGCCGGTCCAGGTATAGGTGCCGCCGGGCGTTGCCTGCAGTTCCACGCTTTCACCCGCGCAAATAGTTTGATCCGTCGTTTCGGTGCCCAGCATACCGCCGAATTGCAGGTCGAACTGGTGCTGAATGCTGCAATTCGCCGTCTTTTCCACCAGCACCAGTGTCACCAGATCACCGGATTGCACGCTGCACGGCGGGTTATAAGTCGTTTGGGTGCAGGTGGCACAGGCCAGCCCTTCCGGCGTCAGCCAGGTGTAGGTACTGCCGGCTACACTATCC
>JBKJKS010000480.1:0-6562 GCA_046597295.1 Saprospiraceae bacterium | reverse complement strand
GCCTTTGCCTGAACAGTGGAAATTTTTGCTTTTGTTCGGAAAGCAAAAACGTGCTTACCACTGCGGGTCTTTATAGCCATGTCCTTTAATCCAGTACGCTCCAGCACCTAACCCGGTCATCAAAAAACTATATCGCTTCTGTCTTAATCAGCTCCTGATGTGGCCAGCTATTGCACAGCTCCGCCTCACCTAAATCACATCCGGCAATATCACTTTTAAACAAATTAATATCTTTTTTCATGAAACAAATGATGCTTTCCCGTCTTCCCGCTTTCCCGTCTTCCCATTTCCTTTTGCAAATGTTGATGCCACTGGTGCTGGCCTGTGCCTGCGCGGGGCAGCTCCAAGCCCAGGGTAGTCCCAAAATCAGTATTCAGGGCACCCTGAAATCTGCCAACGGTTCTTCCGTGGCAGACGGCCAGTATGCCGTACGGTTCAACCTGTACACTGCGCCGACCGGCGGTACGCCGGTTTGGTTTGAAGATACTTTGGTCGACGTCATCGGCAGTATTTACAGCCACTACTTAGGCAGTGTAACCCCGCTTGATCCCAGTGATTTCGTCTCGACGCTTTACCTGGGCGTTAAAGTAGGTTCTTATGAACTGGTCCCCCGGAGCGAACTGGCCTACGCGCCTTACTCTTTTTCCGTAGCCGTTGCGCAAAAGGTCGTGTGCTCCGGCGCGGTAGGCGATGTGAAATATTCTATTCTGAACCCTACTCAGTTCGACGCGGAGAACGGGGATTGCTGGATACCCATGGACGGGCGAGCATTAGCGACGACGGATAAATTGCGGCAGGTTACCGGTTTGACCAATGTGCCGGATGGAGGGGGTCTTTTCATGCGGGCACAGGAGTTCGGCACCAGCCCGGACCGTGATCCAAGCCGAAATTCTGGCTCCACGATCGCTACGTTTCAAAATGAAGCGGTACAGTCGCACAACCACGGGGTCAATGATCCCGGCCACACGCACGGTTATTTGGATACGCGCCAGAATGGAAACGCTGGGGACAAGTGCGGTTGTGCCGGTCAGAGTGCGCCCGCTTCTACCAATACCATTAGCGATTCGGAAACTTCCAATTCCTCGGGTACGAATATTAGCATCCAAAACGCAGGTGGCCCGGAAACCCGCCCTAAAAACCTGAATCTCTGGGTATACATCCGCATCAATTGACGAAGAGAGAAGGCCATTTTTCTAAAAATCTTAAACGTCATTGATCATGTTCCAGCGAATATTCATTTACGCCACACTCCTGTGGTGCAGTGGCCTTGTAGTTCCTGCCTTCGCGCAACAACAACAGGCCGCCGAATGCAACCCGGCTACAGCACCCATTACGAAGGGGGATGTATTTTTCAATTATGGCAGTGCGACCGACGCTTACTCCATCCGCAATCGCTCGAGTTACTCCATCGGACAGGCGGTGGTCGGCTTTGGCGTATCGCAGTCGAATAATTCTCAAATGGGCTATTGGTCGCAGTTCCTGATCCCGCCCCTGGGACCCATCGTCACCGCCACCCAGGGCGAACTGCTTGACCGCATCCAGATTTCCTGGGCCGTTCAGCCCCTCGGCGCTCAGCCCACCAATGGCTACAAACTGTACCGGGATGGGGTGTTTTTAGCGCTGGTTGACAACAATACCAACAACTACAATGACTTCAACGTCATTGCCGGGAAGGCCTATAACTATGAAGTGCGCGGCATAAACGCATATGGAGAAGGTGTACCCGGCAAAGCCATCGGCTTTCAGGTGCCCAACGGTGTGGTCACCGGCTGGGTACAGACCCTCAACGGCGGTCCTGTGCCCAATGCGATGGTCACGCTGATGCCTATGCAGGGCTTTTCGGCAAAATTTGGCCCGCTGGACGGCGCATTTGCGGAAGCCGATACCAGCGCCAATCCTTTCCTGCCGAGTGCCGGCGACGATTGGACGATGACCTTCTGGATCAAGACGGACGCCGCTACGGCCAACGCCGGCCTGATCCAGCTCAGCCCTTTCCCCCTTTACTTCCGGGCGTTGAACAGTGCCGGCGGGCAGGAAGGCGTCGAACTGGCTACCTCGGCTGCGGGCGCGCCTTTTCTTTCCGGGACCTTTGCCGACAGCACCAAAAACGGCTGGCACCACGTGGCCCTGAGTTTTGACGGGAGCGGCGGTCAAGGCCGTTTATACATCGACGGCGTACTGGTCGCTTTGGCGCCGATGAATATCGTCGCCGCCGCCGATTTTCTCAACATCGGCAGCCATACGGGTGTGGGTGGCTGGACCGGTCGGCTGGACGAACTGCGCATTTATCACCGCCAGTTGGACGAGCTCGATTTTCGGGAAGTGATGGAAGGCACAGCCTCTTCGCTGACCCCCAATCTATCCCATTACTGGAAAATGGATGAGCAGCAAGGCGTTAGATCGTACGATGTGATCAAGCGCCAAAGGTTGTACTTCTGCGGCGCCACCTTCGATGTCCAACGCCCACCGGTGCGCACCGCCGGCAAAACCAATGAAGACGGCTATTACCGCATCGAATCAGCCAGTTATGGCACGGGCACCACCTTTCTGGCCGAGCCGATGAAAGAGTTTTATATGCACCGGGCGCTCAAAATGGTCCGTGATGAAGCGGATTATGCCCGCCTGCCCGATTTCTCGGTGACCTCCAAAGCCACCCTGGAAGTTTGGCTGAACAGCGCCGGGCCGGACGGTGAACAATGTGTGCTTTCTAAAAAATGGCCGGGCAACGATTTTCGGCTGCTGCTCCGGCAAAACGGCCTGGGAAGTGAAGTTTGGTTCTACCTGAATGGAACGGAGCACAAGTTTGGCAACCTCGGCATGGGCTATCAGCACCTGGCTTTTACCATTGACAGCAGCGGCAGCAACCGCATGGTGACGGCTTACAAAAACGGGACGCCCTTTGGCGCGCCGAAAACCTTCACCGGCATCACCGGCAACTGGTCGGACGCAACGCAAACCTGGGTAGTCGGCGCGCGGCCGAGCGGCGGTTCCTTCACGGATCACTTCGGCGGTCTGCTGGACGAGATAGCCTTGTACGACACTACGTTGAGTGCGATTACGATCCTGGATCACTTCCAAAACTCCAGGGAGATGCAGGAAAGGGGTCTGCGGGTCTATTTTGCCCTCGACGAGGGCAATGGCGTTCGCCTGAACAACAGTGGGTCCGTCTTGCTGAGCTCCGGTACCAACTTCGGAGGGGATTGGTCGCCATTTGCCGCCAATCAAATGACCGAGCCACACATCTTCACGCCCGTCACCCGCCAGGTGACCCTCAATCCGAGCGTAACGTCGGTGGACCAGGTGGATTTTATCGATCGTTCCACGGTGGCGGTATCCGGGTTTGTGCGCTATAAAAACACCGATTGTTTCGCTAAAAACGTCGAAATACTGGTCAATGGGGCGTCCTTTACGCCAAGGATATACACGGACTCCACCGGTAGATTTGTGATTGATTTTGATCCCGGCACTACGGCCATACTAACGCCCGTATTTGAAGATCACCAGTTTATTCCAGCCTCCTGGGAAGTGATCAACGTGATCAGCCCCCTCGCCGGCGTCCTTTTCAATGACGTTACGACCCGCACCATAGCGGGCGTAGTGGCCGGCGGTGATTGCAAATTGCCCATTATCAGCAGTCCGGGAACACCCGCCGGCACCGTTTGTATTGTCAAAGTGCGTACCCTGAATGGATGTTTTGAAAGGATCATAGAGATAGACAATGTAGAAGGCGAATATGGATTTGCCAACCTGCCCCCGCTGGAAATGACCGTGGCCGTGGTGGAGCACTCCGACCCGACCATCAAGACCTCCTTTCAGGTAGCGGGCGGGCAACAGGTGGATTTGAGCAAGAAAGATACTATTCTTGATTTCATCTATTATGCTCAGCCGGAAGTGGAAATTGTCAGCGGACTGGAGCCATTCAGCCCCAGCTGTCCGACGATCGTTTTAGATCCGGGCGTTCCGTACTTGGTCAAAATAAAAGTAAAGGAAGTCTATCTGGGAGCGGCCTGCTACTTGGACACGGCGCAGATTCATATTATCAATGACGCGGCCAGTTTATTGGTGGATATTCCGTTGAGTAACGGCCTCGCAGAACACACCTTTAAGGTTGGCGCGCCGAATCCGAACCCGCCCTTTCTACAGAACTTCCAGGCTATTGCCACCACACTGAACGGCAATGAAACCAGCCTGACCGTGCAGGTACTGGTGACCGGTTTGCGGTCGAAAGGAAGCACGTTTACCACCCAATTGCCGGAAACGCCAACGATGGTGCTGCGCGATCCGCCCGGCGACGGAAGCTATTCCTTTCTGGAGCAAGGCCAGAAAACCTGTCAAACGGTGACCACCCTCTTTGATCTTGACATTGGTGCAGGGGGCGGCGTCTATATCGACGGCAGCCCGGAAGTGAATACCGTTACTGCACCATTAGGCATCGGCGTCTGGACCTCAGCCGGCGGCGGGGTGGATGGTAATATACAAGGCCAGGCTACTTTTCAGAAGGTAACCAACAATGCCTTCGAGGTGTGTACCAGTTTCAGTGAAAGGTTATCTACGAATGGGAATGATTTAATCGTCGGCGGAGCAGACAGCATCCCTTATTTAAACGGATGGATCCATGGTGGCGACGTATTTCTTGGCGGGGGCCTCAATGTGGAGTTTGGCTTTGCCGACGAGGTTTCGTTCAATGATACCATTTGTGCAGGCGAGGTCACGGTGAAGCTCAATGTTTCCCCGAAAAATTTTGGTACGACCTTCATGTACTCGGACTACTATATCCGCAATTATGTTATCCGCTACCTGCAGGCCATTGCCGACGATCCTGCTACGCAAGCGGGAAAGAGAGATACGTGTCTGCAGTCGGTTATCCGTTGGAACAAAATACTCCGGAATAATAAAAAGCAGATCGCTGCTGCAAAATTTAGAAGAAACATCTCCTTTGATGCCGGGTTCGAATATGAATATTCGGAAAGCAGCGATACCACTACCACCAACGCCACCACCACCAATTTCAACACAGAATCGGAGGCCTCCGTCATCATAAAATTTGATGCATTCGGTGCCGGTGTAGAAGGGACCGTAAAATTTTTATACTCCCTGACGAAAGGTGAAACAAAACAAAACGGTACTGTAAAAGGCATTAAGACCGGTTTCGTCCTGAAAGACGATGACACAGGCGATGCTTACACCGTGGATGTGGCCATGGATTCCATCTATAATACCCCTGTGTTCCGCACGGTAACCGGCCAGTCCAGTTGCCCCTGGGAGCCTCGTACTGCCCACCGCGAAGGCAACACGCTGGAATTCCGCGACGGCAGCAGCGCGACGGCCATCGATGTGCCGGCCAACGAACCGGCGTCGTTCAAATTTACCATGGGCAATAAGAGCGAATCAAACGAGACCTTTACCTATTCGTTTGCAACGGGGCCGGAGAGCAACCCGCACGGCGCCAAAATATTCCTGAACGGCGCTGCGCTGGACCACCCGGTGTTCTACGCCATACCGTACGGCACCTCGATTCCGGTAACGATAGAAGTGGAACGGGGACCGGAAGAATACGATTACGATAGCCTCGAAGTCGTACTGTACTCCCTGTGTGAGGATTTACGGGCCAATGCGCTGGGTATATTGCCTGATTTGGATACCGTACTCTATTCGGCCCAATATGTCAGCGTCCACTTCCTTCGCCCCTGCAGCGAAGTGGATATCAATGTGCCCCAGCAGGACTGGGTAATCTTCCCCGACCCGCTGACCCAGGGCCCGGACAATATTATGCGGATCACCGTTTCCGGTTACGATAAATCGGAAGCGGAATTTGATAAGATCCGGGTCCAGTACCGGCGATCCAATGGCGACGGCGCCTGGATCAATATCGTGCCGCCGAGCGACCCGGCCGTACAGGCTATCCAGCCCGGAGCGGAAATTGGGAAAGCAAATCTGGGCCCGGTGTTCACGCAGTTTTACTGGGAAACCGCCGGCCTGTCCGACGGCCCCTATGAAATACGCGCCATTGCCATCTGCTCCGGCAATGCCTCCGACAAGCCCGGCTATTCGCAGATCATCAAGGGCCGCATCGACCGGGAACCGCCGAGCCTGGTGGGCACGCCCGAACCGAGCGACGGCGTGTACAATGTGGGTGATGAAATCAGTTTCACCTTTAACAAGCACATCAATTGTAATAAGCTGATCCCCGCCGACCAGACCCAGCCCAACAACGTGGGCTTGTACGATGCCACCACCGGATTGTTGATCGACATCGACATCACCTGTTTTGAAAACAAGATCGTCATCGATCCGAATTTCCAGAACGAATTTTTCGAAAACCGTATCCTGCGGGCCGAATTGCACGGTATTGAAGATCTGACCGGGAACGAACGCGATTACCTGAAATGGGAATTCTACGTCGACCGCAACGAACTGGCCTGGCTGACTGACAGCCTCGGGATGACCAAATTTGAAGATCAGACGAAGACGGCGGTGGCCAATATCCACAACCGCGGCGGTTCGCCGGTGCCGTTCACCATCACCGGTGTGCCGGCCTGGGTCCACGTGGTGCCAAATCAAG
>JBKJKS010000362.1:0-2889 GCA_046597295.1 Saprospiraceae bacterium | reverse complement strand
CATGTTCAGCCGCATCAATGCCGTGTACGCCACGTATTTTCTTCCCGAATTTGCCCCGGCCCGCGAGCTGGTCCAGGTCTCCGAATTGCCGAAATACACCAACATTGAAATTTCGGTCGTGGCAGTTACGGAGGATGGTGGACGATAGGCGGTGGACGGCGCCCAACCAGCGGACTATCGAAATTATGCCCCAGCAAATAAACGGCAACGCTTTTTCCAAACCAAAAACTGGTGTGTTTAACCCCTTTGTTTATCGATAATCAAGGGTCAAGAAAAACGAAAGATTCAGCCCCCTCCACCCTCCACCGTTTATGAAAAACGTCCTTTCTTGCATTCAGCCGACCGGTGATCTACACCTGGGCAACTACTTCGGCGCCGTGCGCAACTGGGTGGACCTGCAAAGCCAGTACCAGTGCCTGTACGGCGTGGTGGATTATCATTCGATCACCATGCCCTATGATCCGCAAACGCTGCGCGAGAATACCTGGAAAATGGTGTTTTATCTGCTGGCCTGCGGCATCGAACCGGAGAACCTGTTCATCCAGAGCCTGGTTCCGGAACATACCGAACTGTCGTGGATTCTCAGTAGTACCACCGCCTACGGCGAAATGAACCGCATGACGCAGTTCAAGGATAAAACGGAGCAGCTGCGCGAAACCGATAAGGAGGCCTTTGTCAGTCTGGGCTTGTTCGCTTACCCGGTCCTGCAGGCGGCCGATATCCTCATTTACCACGCCGACTATGTACCGGTGGGGAAAGACCAGGAGCAGCACCTGGAGCTCTCGCGCAACATTGCCCAGCGCTTTAATAAGCAGTTCGGGCAGGAATACTTCGTCCATCCGGAGCCGCTGTTCACCGAGACGCCCAAAATACTTTCGCTGGCGGATCCGAACAAAAAGATGAGCAAAAGCCTGGGCGAGAAGCACTACATCAACCTGTTCGGCGACGAAGACCGGGTGCGGAAGCAGATCCGCTCGGCGGTGACCGATACGGGCGATACGCCGGCCGGAGAAATGAGCAGCGGTGTCCAGAACCTGTTCCTGCTGCTGCGCGCCGCCCATGCGCTGGAAGCGCACGCCAGCCTGATGGCTGATCACGAGGCCGGCGCCCTGCGCTACAGCGCTTTGAAAGAAGCGGTCGCCGATGCGGTGGTGGCCATCATCAACCCCTTTCGCGAGCGCCTGGCCGGGCTCAACGCCGATCGCCGGCAAGTGCAGGAGCGCATTCGCGCCAGCAGCGACCAGACCCGCCAGCGCGCCCGGAAAACGCTGGGCGAGGTGCGGGAAATAGTCGGTTTAATCTAACTTGCCGCATGGAAGATCAGCCGCCTCCGCGCCTACCCGACGATCATTCCTGGCCTGGCGCTCCGCTGGAGCAGGGCCTGGCGCTCGAAAGGCCATCCCCTGCGGGGAACCGCCCCGAGCCGAAAGTGCGCCTGGTGCTGCTCGTGCAGATTGCCCTGTTCGTGCTGTTCCTGCTGCTGGGCTGGTTGTTGTTCCAGCTCATTGCCACCTTATCCGGTTGGGATGCCCAGACTATTCTATCGGGCCAGCTGGCCGCCGATGCGCCGCCGGCCGACCGCTGGCGTATGCGGCTGTTCATTGCCCTGAGCAGTCCCCTGCCCTTCGTGGCCGCCGGTTTCGGTACGGTATGGCTCTTTTACCGTAGCCTGGCCCCCGGCCTGCCGGGCTGGCGCGACTACTTGCGCAGCCGCCGGTTGCCCACTCTGCAGCGGACCGGGCTGGCCTGGCTGCTGTTGTTGGTGGCCATGCCGCTGGTGCTCTTTCTACTGGCAGTCAGCAAGCAGTTGCCCCTGCCGGATGTATTCCGCGGCATGGAAGAAAACATGGACGCCTTGCTCCGTGGCCTGCTGCAAATGGATAATGGCTGGGAACTCCTGGCTAACCTGACCCTGATCGCCTTTTTGCCGGCCCTGGGGGAAGAACTGGTCTTCCGCGGCGTGTTGCAGCAGCAGCTGATGCGCCGAATTGCCAATCCCCGGGTGGCTATTATAATAACGGCGATCATTTTCAGCGCCATTCACGGGCAGTTCGACGGTTTTTTATCGCGCCTGCTGCTGGGTTTCCTGCTGGGCTGGCTGTACTGGCGAACCCGCAATTTCTGGATACCGGTGGCCGCGCATTTTTTCAATAATGGTCTGCAGGTGGTAGGGCAGTACTTATACCACCGCGAGGTCAGTACCGTCGACCTCGAAAAGGACATAGACATACCGTGGTTCGCGGCAGCGGTGTCCGCCTTACTTGTTGTGGCCGTCATGCGGTGGATCGGGCGGACGGAAGCAGTGGCAGCAGGGTAGGCAAGTTGTAATGTAGTCAATTGATAAAGGCGGCTAATGGGTGGAAGGCCAACGCATATTTTTTATTCTGTTTGCAGTAATCCCGGCAAAAGTTCTCACCTCTGATCTCTGTTCGCACGATGGAACTCCTCGGTATTGGTTCGCGCGTCAAACACCCCGCTTTCGGCGACGGCGCGATTGTTCAGCTGCACATAGCAGCCTATGAAGTGTGTTTTATGCAATTCGGTCTGAAAATGGTCGGCAAAGAATACGCCGGCTGGCAGGTGGTGGAGCGCATCGCAACCGAGGAAGCCGTGTCCTTTACGGAAGCCGAGGAGTCGCTCGTCCGCATTTTGCGCGCTTGGGCGGGGGTAAGCCTCGAAAAAGTGCCGCTCGGTGACCGCTGGAACAAAGGCACCCTCATCATGCAGCCCAGCGACACGGCGACCGCTAAAAAAGAAGTGCCCATCGAGACCTTTTTTCATAAAATCGTGATGATGCGCGACCGCCTGCGGGTGCTCGAACAAACCATCAACGCCCACAAAAAACTGGACGACGAGGACAAGGTCAACCTCCAGCAGTACATCACCCGC
>JBKJKS010000099.1:0-9124 GCA_046597295.1 Saprospiraceae bacterium | reverse complement strand
CGCAGCTCGCTGGCCAATTATTCCTTTTACCTGGGCGCGACGAATGACAACCTGGGCGAAGTGCTGCGGACCGATCCGCAACGGGTTTGTGGGATAAAAGTGTTCATGGGCAGCAGTACCGGTAACCTGCTGGTGGACAGCCCTTCCACGCTGGAGCGTCTCTTTGCTGAAACCCCCCTGCTCATCGCCACGCACTGTGAAGATGAAGCGACCATCCGGGCCAACCTGGCCCGCTACCTGGAGCAGCAGGGGGACCAGTTGACGGCGGAGTTTCACCCGCGGATCCGGAATGTGGAGGCTTGCTGGCTGTCCTCGTCCCTGGCCGTGGATTTGGCACGCCGGCATGGCACCCGGCTGCACGTACTGCACATCAGTACCCGCGACGAACTCGACCTTTTCGATAACACCCTGCCACTGGCGGATAAGCGCATCACGGCCGAGGTCTGTGTCCATCACCTGCATTACAGTGCCGACGACTACGCTGCGCTGGGTAACCAGATCAAATGCAATCCCGCCATCAAAGGCCGGGAGCACCGGGACGCTTTGCTACCGGCTTTGCTTGACAATCGCCTGGATGTCGTCGCCACCGATCATGCGCCCCATACCTGGGCGGAAAAGTCGCAACCTTATTTGCAAGCGCCGGCGGGCTTGCCGCTGGTGCAGCATGGTCTTTACCTGATGCTCGAACTATACCACGACGGCCGGATCACGCTGGAACGCATCGTCGAGAAAATGTGCCATGCACCGGCGATTGCCTTTCGGGTCCAGGAGCGCGGCTTCCTGGACGAAGGCTGCTGGGCCGACCTGAGTATTGTGGATGTGGACCAGTCATGGACCGTACAGCCCGATAACATTCTGTACCACTGCGGATGGTCGCCGTTGAACGGTAAGACGCTGCGGGGCCAAGTGCTAAGCACCGTCGTCAGCGGGCATCTGGCCTGGCACGAGGGTAAATTTGATGAAGGGAAAATGGGCGAACGCATGGTATTCGATCGTTGATTGCAGCAGGTTTTTTCACCGCATCAACGTCACATCCCCCTGAACCACTACCATTTTACCCGGCACGATCTCTACTTCGGCCAAAAAAACGTACACCCCAGGCAGTGCCATCTTTCCGCGGCTCATCCCGTCCCAGCCGTCCTCAGGCTGGTTGGTAAAAATGTCGTGGTTCTCAAAAATCTGCTCCCCCCAGCGATCGTAAATGGTGAATCGTCGCAGCAGCAGCGGCTCCCGGCTGAACAGCATAAAACGATCGTTGCCATTGGCCGCTTCCGGCTGGAAAACGTTGGGCGCATACACGTTGGGTTCCACGATCACCAGCAGGCTGTCGGTCGCCGGACAGCCCATCTCGTCGTACACCGTAACGGACACCCAGGTGCTGGCTTCCGGATAGAACGTATAGTCCAGGCAGCCTTCACAGCCATTGCCTTGTCCCGGCGTCCAGCGGGCGGTCACGACCGGACGGTCAGGCCGGGCGAGCAGTTGCACCTGACCACCGGGTTTCAGGTGCTCCGGCTGATGACGCACCGTGAGGTCCACCACAAAACTATCGGGTTGCCCCAGTGGCAGCTGGATCGGCCGGCTATGACAGCCGGTCGAGTCCCGCACCACCAGCTGGTAGGGTCCCGCTGCCAAATCGTCAAAATGCTGGTCAGTGGCGTAGTGCTGACCATTATCGATAGAATATTCAAAGGCGCTGCTGGTGACGCCGGTCGGATTACCCAGCGTTATTTGTCCGTCGGAAAAACCATAGCAGGACGGTTCTTCGGCAAAATAGGACAGTTGGGGCGCTGCAAATTGCACCGCAACGGTGTCCGCCGCAAAATCGGTTTGCCGGCAAACCCCGAGGTACCCGGTAGCAATGTATTGGCCGGGCGTATAAACCACTAAAAAAGTATCGGCGCCAAAGTGGAGAATGGAATCTTCGAGGATCCACTGAATACCGTCAAAGAATCCGGTGGCGACCAGCGTATCCGGGCAGATGCCGTCGCTTTTCAGGCTCAGCTGGACGTTCGGAACGATGCTTTTACTGAAGCCTGAGTAAAAAGCCGCGAAACTGGCCGGCTGATTGCGTCCGTACATCGCCACCTGCACCGCCCCTTCCGCCACAATGCTGATGGTTTTGGGCGTATCCGTTTGTTTGAACAGGTTCAGTTTCCGATAGGTCACGAAGTCTGGGTTACCAGTCACTGGTTGCGGATTGCCGACAGACACCTCCGTACCGTCGATGCGCACCGTCACGGCCGAGTCCCGCATCGCCGTCACCATCAATCCGCCCTCGAAGCGCATATTGCCGATCAGATTGGGTTGGAAAATATTATCCACTGTGTTGGAAATGCCGCAACTGATGGGCGGCACGAAAATCAGACCGGCCGTCCGCAACGCGTCATCGCCGGTGGTGGTCCCACCGATCATTTGATACACGAAGACCGGTTCGGAAGTACGGATGTACAGATTGCCGAAGGCAGAATAAGCGGCGGTCGGCACTACGAGGTACTGGCCGGCATTGAGGGTGATCGTAGGCGCCGCCTCACCATTGAGCCAGATGCTCGTTCCATTGCTATGCGCGATCACAATCGGGCGTTCCAGGGCGGAAGAACCGTTCCCTTTGCATAAAATGTATTCTTTGCCGACCTGCTCCAAAGGTGCAATCTGGTCAATACCAATGTCATGCGCCTGGAAGACGACCGGTGCGCCCACCCAGGAGCCGCAGTTGACCGCCACCGGTTTGCTGGTCTGCAGCAAAGCGCCCATGAAGCCGTTGGGGGGTTGTTCGATGACTTCCAGGTTAATGTACTGGGAAAAGACGGCCGACTCGCCCTTTTGGAGCACCAGCGTAACCAGACCATTGACGGGCGTATCCACCCCGTTAATCCGAAAATCTGTCGCGGGGTCGAAGCCGGACAGGGTGACCAGCGTCGAATCTTCCGTGGCCAGCACGCCGACAAAATTGGAACGGACTTCGTTTTCATCCACGTTTTGCACCAGGTGTCCGATGCGAAAGATTTTGCCCAGGGCCGCGCGGCCTTTGCAGGTCAGGTCGCCGGCATGGTTGCCCGAACCGGCATGCACCCGGAAATAAGCATAGAATTTTTTGGGACCATCCAGGACCAGACCCTTATCCTGCACCGGTTGGTGCAGCAAATTCTTGGGCATGAGCACCACCGTATTGGCCGAGCTACCCAGATCGACCCGCTTGGGCTCAGCGTTACTGATCATGACCGTGGCGATAAAACCACCGGATCCGTTGCGGATGGTTACCGGAAAAGAATCTTTTTCCGGGGTGGAGAGATAAAGAAACTGGGGGCCCCACTCTTCGCGGGCGTGCATGGGCGGGAGCCAGTGGATGCTGTCCAATTGTCCGAAAAGCGTGGTCGTCTGCGCCAGCAAGATCAGCAGGGCGGGCAAGGAAAGTCGGCCTGGTCGCATCGGCAAGTAGTTTTATGGCTGAAATATAGGGTTCTCAGGAGGAGTCATCAAATATTTAAAAAAATAACAGGGCGTTGATAAGGCATTTTGCCCGAAATATCTTTTCATTCGCTCTGTCACTAATCCGTGATTTTTACCCGATCCGCTTGGCCATTGCGAAAAAACGGAGAAATTTGCCGGCTTCCAGCGCGGAGGCCATCACCAAGCGATGCCAACGTAATTTTTCCATCCACTCAAACCATCTCCGGCGGACCATACGGTTGGCCATACGACTATGAAGGAACTTAAACCCTACCTCGAAGCCAACAAACAGCGCTTCCTTGACGAATTACTCGAACTGTTGCGCATTCCTTCGGTCAGTGCCGACCCGAAGTACGCCGGTGATGTCCGTCGGATGGCCGAGGCCACGGCGGAACACCTGCGCGCCGTTGGATTACCGACGGTAGAAATCCACGACACCGCCGGACACCCCATTGTCTATGGCGAAATGCTGACCGATCCCAAGGCGCCCACCGTACTGGTCTACGGCCACTACGATGTGCAGCCGGCCGATCCGCTGAATCTGTGGACCAGTCCGCCCTTCGAGCCAGTGGTGAAGAAGACCAAAAATCATCCGCAGGGCGCCATTTTTGCGCGTGGCTCCTGCGATGACAAAGGCCAGTTTTTCATGCATGTCAAGGCGTTCGAAATGATGGTGAAAAACGACAAGTTACCCTGCAACGTGAAATTCATGATCGAGGGGGAAGAAGAGGTCGGCTCCAAAAATCTGGAAAAATTCTGCCGGGACAACAAAAAGAAGCTGGCCTGCGACGTCGTGCTGATCTCCGACACCAGCATTATTGACAACCTTACGCCGAGTCTGACGGTGGGCCTGCGTGGTCTCTGCTACATGGAAGTGTCGGTAACCGGCCCGAATAAAGACCTGCACTCCGGGGTATATGGCGGCGCCGTCGCCAATCCCCTCGACGTACTTTGCCAGATGATCGCTTCCCTGCACGATGCCAAGCGCCGGGTCACGGTGGCGGGCTTTTATGATGATGTGGAAAAGGTAAGTGGCAAGGAGCGCAAAATGATGAATGCTGCGCCCTATGATGAGAAAACGTATATGAAAGATCTCGGTGTGGCCGAACTGATGGGCGAGAAGGGCTATACTACCGTCGAGCGTACCGGTATTCGCCCCACACTGGAAGTGAATGGCATGTGGGGCGGTTATATTGGCGAAGGGGCTAAAACGGTGTTACCCGGTCAGGCCTTCGCCAAAATCTCTATGCGTCTCGTTCCCAACCAGGATCCCAAGAAGATCGAGAAAATGTTCCAGAAACATTTCGAAGGCCTGGCGCCGAAATCGGTGAAGGTAACCGTCAGCGCCCACCATGGCGGCTATCCTGTGGTGACGCCCACCGATTCCGTGGAATACAAGGCCGCTGAGAAAGCCCTGGAAACGGCTTTTGGTAAGAAAGCGCTGCCCCAACGTGGTGGCGGTAGTATTCCGATCGTGGCCATGTTCGATCAGGTATTGCAGGTCAAATCGGTGCTGATGGGCTTCGGTCTCGACTCGGACGACATTCACTCGCCGAACGAACACTACGGCCTGTTCAACTATTACAAAGGCATCGAAACCATTCCATACTTCTACCAGTACTATACGGAAATGCGCAAAAAGAAATAAGAACCCTTTCTACATAAAACGCTCTCATCTTGAAAAAGGCACTATTATTCGTTGCACTGACCCTTGTATCGGTCGGCCTCCTCGCTCAAAAAAATCCTTCGAAATTAAAGAAGGCAGACTTTAAACCCCTGTTCGAGCTGAAAACAGCCGCCGATAGCGTCAGTTATGCCTACGGTATGGTACTGCTGGCTACGGCCCAAAAGCAGCTGACCACGGATTTCAGCAAAGACGCGTTCCTGGCCGCGATGCAGGCCACGGCGAACGGCGACAGCACCCGCTATACCGTAGAGCAGGCCAATCAACTCTTCAATGATTACACCAGGATGGCTCAGCAAAAGGCCGCGCTGAGTTACAAAACGGACAACCAGAAATTCCTGGACGACAATAAAAAACGCAAGGAAGTGACCACCACCGCCAGCGGCCTGCAGTACGAAGTACTGAAGCGCGGTACCGGTACGGCACACCCGAAGGCGACCGATAAGGTGGAAGTCCACTACCACGGCATGTTCATCGACGGTCGGGTGTTCGACAGCAGCGTAAACCGAGGCAAAACCTCTTCCTTTGGCTTGAATCAGGTCATCGCCGGCTGGACGGAAGGGCTACAGTTGATGCACGAAGGCGACAAGTTCAAATTCTACATTCCTTACAACCTGGCCTATGGCGAGCAGGGTCGCCCCAGCATCAAAGGATTCTCCACGCTGTTGTTCGAAGTCGAGTTGTTCAAGATCAATCCATGATCGGTAACAACCCGCTTCATCTCCGCCTGCTGGCCATGCTGCTGATCTACCTGATCCTGCGCTTTGCCGGCGGGTCCTTCGGCGTATTGGTGCTGTATCCGGTTACCCTGCTGGTTACTTTTCTGCACGAATTTGGCCATTCGCTCGGGGCGGTGTTCACCGGCGGCGAGGTCGCCGGGTTGCAGATCAATCCGGACGGGAGTGGTTACACGGCCACCCGCGGGGGCAGTCCGGGCGTTATCCTGATGGGCGGTTATGTCGGCAGCGCGGTGCTGGGCAACCTGTTGTTCCGGATCGGGGTGAAGTACAAACGCTTCACCCAGAGTACGTTGTTGGCGCTGGCCGGCATTATGGCGCTGGTTGGTGTGGTGTGGTTCGAGTCGTTGATGAGTACGGCTATTCTGTTTGGTTTTGCCCTGTTGCTCTTTGCCATTGTTCGGAAAACCAACTGGGAGCAGGATGTGCTCATGTTTCTGGGGTTGGCAGCGGTGCTCTACATCGTACAGGATTTCCGGGTCGGACCCGGCAGCGACCTGGCACAGTATGAACGGGTAGTCGGCCTGTTCCCGTCGCAGGTCTGGATGTACATTTGGTTGGCCTTGGTCGTGTTGATTACCTTCGGTAACCTTCGGGCGCTGTTTTTCCGACGCTCCTCCAGTCAGTAGATTTTTCGTTCACCCACCTCCGCTTTGGCCATGTTGTTGGAAAAAATTCCTGTACGGCGGTTGTCGCAATTCGTCATCGGCTACATGCTGCTGGCCTTCGGCTGGTGGTCCTACCATTTGTGGTGCCAGAACGATCTTCTGCTGAAGGCGGGTAAAGAAGCGCTCGAACTGCGTCTGGACCGGCAGAACAACGGTCTGAACGTGACCAGGATGGCCGACACCAAGGAATATAAAGCCCTGGAGCGACAGTGGAGAAAAGAGCGGCGTATGGTCGTGACTGAGGGCATTTTCTTTACCCTTTGCCTGATCACCGGCATGTGGCTGATCAACCGGAGTTCCCGGCGGGAGCTGGCTTTGGCCCGGCAGCGGCGCAATTTTCTGCTCAGCATCACCCATGAACTCAAGTCGCCGCTGTCCTCGCTGCGGCTGATCATGGAGACCATGTGCAAACACGAACTGGAACGCGGTCAAGTCGAAAGGCTCTGTCACAACGGCCTGAAAGATGCCGGCCGTCTGCAAAGCCTGGTCGAAGACCTGTTGCTGGCCGCCCGGTTGGAAGACAACTGGCGCCCCCTGGCCGAGCCAGTGGATCTCAGCTCGATGCTGCGCGACATCCGGTCGGGCCTGCAGGTCCGCTTTCCCCTCGCCAATCTCCTGGTCCATATACCCAGTGACTTTCCGCCGCTACAAGCCGATCGCTCGGGCCTGACGTCGGTGGTGCAGAACCTGCTCGAAAATGCCATTAAATACTCACCAGAAGGCAGCACCGTCGAATTCACGGCGGATAAAGTCAATGGCCGGGTGCGGCTGCGCGTGGCCGACGAGGGCCAGGGTATTCCCGATGCGGAAAAGAAGGCCGTCTTTGAAAAATTCTACCGGCTCGGTAATGAAGAAACCCGGCAGGCCAGTGGCACCGGGCTGGGCCTGTACATCGTGCAACAGGTGGTAAAAGCCCACGGCGGCTCGATCCAGGTGACGGACAATCAACCTAAAGGCACGGTTTTCACCCTCGAAATATAACAGCAGTTACGGAGCAATTCATCCGGACATCTGGGCGGCAGTCGACAAATACCATGATGACTTTATCCTCAGCTAAAATTTTCCTTTCAGAAAAAATTAAATCCGTTTACAGCGACGGAGAAAGCGCCAGTATTGTCCGCATCGTGCTCGAAGATGCCTTTGACAGCCGTACATCCGCTCCCGGGCACCCGTTGGGGGTAGGGGAGGAAACGCGGCTGAAGGAGATCGCCGGCCGGTTAGCGGCGGGGGAACCGGTCCAGTATGTGCTGGGCACCGCCGATTTTTTCGGACTGCAATTTCAGGTCAGTCCGGCCGTATTGATTCCCCGGCAGGAAACGGAGGAACTGGTGGACTGGGTACTGGCCGACCTGAAAGCGATGTCGAAGCCGGCAGCCACCCTGCTGGATGTGGGGCTGGGCAGCGGCTGCATCGGCCTGACGCTGAAAAAGAAATACCCAACCCTGCAAGTCTATGGCCTGGAGAAAAGCCCGGCGGCGCTGGCGGTCGCCCGCGCCAATGCGGCGCGCCTGCTGCCGGGGCAGCAGGTGCAGCTGTTCGAAGGCGACATCCTGCAGGAAGCGGATTGGGGCCTTTTTCCATTAATCGATGTGCTCGTCAGTAATCCACCTTATATTCCATACCGGGAAAAAGCGCTGATGCCGGAAAATGTGCTGGCCCATGAGCCGGCCCTGGCTTTGTTTGTACCGGATGATGACCCGCTGGTGTTTTACCGTGCGCTGGCGGATTTTGCCTTGGCTAAATTGTTGCCCGGCAGTTCCTGCTTTTTTGAATGCAACGAACACAACACCCAGGCGGTAGCCGCTCTGCTGCGTCAAACCGGTTTGAACGATGTGGAAGTCCGGCGTGATCTGAGCGGTAAGGAACGGATGATAAAGGCCATCCGCTGAAAGCTCAATGCGGCAACCGATCCCGAAAATACCCGTAGACCCAGGTACCGCCAATAGCGCTCAACAGGGTGACGACAATGACGGCTGCGCCCGTACCAATTTGGGCGAAGAGCGGCCCGGGGCAGGCGCCGGTCATGGCCCAGCCAAAGCCAAAAAGCAGTCCGCCAAAGATCTGGCCTTTACTGAAGGTTTTCGGTGTAAAGGTCATGTCCTCGCCGTGGATGGTTTTCACCCGAAATTTTTTGAGCATAAAAACCGACAATGCGCCAACCAGTACGGCGGTACCGATGACGCCATACATGTGGAACGACTCCAACCGGAACATTTCCTGGATCCGGAACCAGGATACAATCTCGGCTTTGATGAAGACCACGCCGAAAATAATGCCCACGGCGGTGTAGCGGAGGTTATGCCATCCCGGGGTGGTCTGGCTGGTACCAGCGGTGTCCAAGGTCTGTACTTCCAAGTCGGTATTCGGGGTAGTTGCGGTAGGTGGTATGGTGGACATAATTTTCAGAGTGCAAGGATGTAAGGCAGGAGCAGATTGGTCATGATCAATCCGCCGATCATAAAGCAAACGGTAGCGATGAGCGAGGGTACCTGCAGGTTGGAAAGGCCCATGATGGCGTGTCCACTGGTGCATCCACCCGCATAACGGGTGCCAAAGCCGACCAGAAAACCGCCCACGACCATCAG
>JBKJKS010000282.1:0-2876 GCA_046597295.1 Saprospiraceae bacterium | reverse complement strand
CGATCTGCAAGCGCTGCAATCGCCCCGGGAAAATAATTTGTCCCGCTGGCACCTCTCCATCCGTAACTTGCTGCTGGTGCTGCTGGGGTTGTTCCTGATTTTCATGTTCCTGCCGTGGACCCAAAATGTTCGCGCCGACGGCCGGGTAACCACCTTGCGTCCCGAACAGCGTCCGCAGACCATCCACGCCACCATCGCCGGGCGTATAGAACGCTGGTACGTCACCGAGGGGCAGGCTGTCCGTAAGGGCGACACCATCATCTTTCTCTCCGAAGTAAAGGCAGACTACTTCGATCCCGCCCTGGTGGAACGGATGGGTAACCAGGTGACGGCTAAAGAAGGCTCGATCAATTCGTATAGCGGTAAAGTGGGGGCGCTGGATGCGCAAATGTCCGCCATGAAACGGGAATTGGACAACAAAATCCAACAGACGCGCACCAAAATTCAACAGGCCCGGCTGAAATTGCAGAGCGACAGCATCGAATTCGAACGGGTACAGCTCGATCTGCGGATAGCGGAGCGGCAGATCGCCGGCACCCAGGCGCTCTTCGATAAAGGCCTTAAATCCCTGAGCGAACTGGAAGAAAAGCGCTTGAAAAAACAGGAAACCCAGGCGAAACTGGTGGCGGCGGAAAACAAGTTCCTGAATGCCCGCAATGACCTGGTTTTGTACGAAACCGACCTGTTGCTGGCTGAAAATGACTATGCCAACAAAATTGCCAAGGCCCGGAGCGACCGCTTCAGCACCCTCTCCGACCAGTATGAAGCCAAAGGCTCGGTGAGCAAATTACAGATCGAACGCGAGAACTATGCCCGGCGCGCCGTTTTCTACTACATCACCGCACCGCAGGACGGCTATATTGTACAGGCTATCAAACCCGGCTTGGGCGAGATCGTCAAGGAAGGCGATGCGGTGGTCAGCATCCAACCCGCTGATTATCAATTGGCGGTGGAGATGTACGTTCGTCCGCTGGACCTGCCGCTGTTGCAGGTTGGCCATCCGGTGCGCTTTTTGTTCGACGGTTGGCCCGCCTTCTTTTTCAGCGGCTGGCCAGGCGTATCGCTGGGCTCCTTCAGCGGACGCATTATAGCGATGGACCGCAACATCAGCAGCAATGGCAAGTTCCGGGTGCTGGTGGCGCCCAATGACCAGGATGCCCCCTGGCCCAAAGCCTTACAACCGGGCGGCGGCGCGAAAGGCATTGCCTTGCTGCATAATGTGCCCCTTTGGTACGAGCTTTGGCGCATCCTGAACGGTTTTCCGCCGGATTTATACCAGGCACTACAGGGGCCGACCAAGACGGTGAAGTGAATTTTAAATGGAAAATGATGCATGGTAAACGATTCTTATGGACAACAGCCTGGTACTTCGGGTTTTTGTCGCTCCTACATAGTCAGCAACCGGCTACTTCACCGCTCGATTGGTCGTCTTTTCGCCGACAGGTTTTAGCCCATCACCCCCTCGCCCAACAGGCCGACCTGCAGCGCGACCTGGCTGCCGCGGCTTTGCTGCGGGCGCGCGGGGGCTTCGACCCGAAGACATATACCGACTTTTCCGTCAAGACATACGGCGGAAAAGACTATTATCAATATGGCGAGGCCGGTATCAAATGGCCCACCTGGGCAGGCCTGGAGATAAAGGGCGCCTACCAGCGGGCCAGCGGCGAATACCTCAACCCGGAGCGCAACCTTCCGGCTGCCGGGCAAGCTGTCGTGGGTGTAGAGTGGGCCGTCGGGCAGGGGCTGTTGTTCGACGAGCGGCGGGCGGCCCTGCGCCAAAGTAAGATCGGGCTGGAACAGGCCGCTGCCGAATGGGCCGCTGCCCGCAACGATCTGCTGTTCGATGCCGCCCAGGCTTACTGGGCTTGGGTGATCGCCGACAACCAACTATCCATCTATAGCCTGGCCCTGGAGCAGGCCCAACGCCGCCTGGGGGGGCTGCGCGAAAGCGTCCTGCAGGGGGACAAACCGGCGATCGATACGACCGAAACGCTGCTGCAGGTGCAGACCCGCCGGCTGGACCTGAACTTTGCGCAGCTCGAACGGCAAAATGCGGCGCTGTCTTTGGCTACCTTTCTTTGGCAGCCCGATCAGCAACCCACTGCCCCGGGGACACTGGCCCCGGCCCCGTTCCTGCTGGCCGAACCTTTGGATATGGACCGCTACGAAACCGAAGCGCTGGTGCAGCAGGCCCGGGAGCAGCATCCCGAATTGCGCCAGTATGCGGCTAAAGCCCGCAGCCTCGAAGTGGAAAGCCGCCTGAAGCACGAAAAGCGTAAACCGCAACTGGATTTGAATTATAATTTGTTAGGCGATGGCTGGTCGTTCTTTCCGATGGCGACGGTCGATGGCCCGGCATTACTCGCCAACGACATTAAATGGGGAGTCAATTTCAGTTACCCCCTGCTGAACCGGAAGGCGCGTGGCGACTGGCAAATGACGGAGATTAAACGGACGCAGAACGATCAGGCCTGGCGGCAAAAGCGGCAGGCAGTGGAGGCCAAAGTACGCCAGTATAGTAACGAACTGGACTATTATGGCCGCCAGTTGCCCTTATACCGCGATTTCATCGCGAATTACCGGCTTTTGCTGGAGGCCGAGATCGAGCGGTTTCAGCAGGGCGAGAGCTCTATCTTCCTGATCAATGCCCGCGAACAACGTTGGCTGGACGCACAAATCAAGTATTTGAAAGTGCTTGGCGAGTATCGCAAAGCCCAGGCTGGCTTGCTGTGGGCGGCGGGCCGGTTGGGGGAGTTCTAGGAACCCCGCGCCAGCAAAGGGATACCGCCCTTACGACAATGGCGATAAATTCGATCAGTACATGGGTATCCCCACTTTTGGCGAGTATGTACTGATCAAGCCGGAAACATTTTGGG
>JBKJKS010000201.1:0-7055 GCA_046597295.1 Saprospiraceae bacterium | reverse complement strand
CGGCCGGCGTGCCGGCGCAGGCGTCGTTGGCATTGCAAATGCCGTCGCCGTCCGCGTCCTGGAAGGTATGCGTCGCCACCCCGTTGACACAGGCGTCCAGGGTGCAGGGGTTGCCGTCGTTGACCGTCACCTGCGAGCAGGAACAGCCGCTGGGGTTGACGCCCTGTCCCGCCGGCGTGCCGGGGCAGGCGTCGTTGCTATTCACGACGCCGTCGCCGTCCGTATCTGCGGCAACGCCGTTGATCACGACATTTCCGACCCGAATCACGGTGTCGGGAATACAATTAGAAAATCCGATGGCCATGCCGTCGACGTCGTTGAGATCCAGGCCGGAGAAACTCGCAAAAGGGAACGTGTAAGTACCACCCCCGTGCAGTGCCGTAGAAAAACTGGAATAATCCGGGTCGCCCGGCTTATTGAACCGAACGGTCATTTGCGCAGAAACAAAAGGCGCCTGTGTGAAGGTTACCTGGAGTTGGGTATGACTGGACGCATTCAGGTTCAGATCACTGCCGCCCAGGAAGTCATTATTGCCCCAGCCGATATCATAGTTGCCTTGTAAAGTGTTATTTTTGGGAATCACCTGCAAATAGCCCGTGGAGGTGTTCAGATTCATGAAGCCAATGGAGGTGTTAGCAATCTGGACATCCCGCATTCCCCCGATGGCGCCGGGAGCGGCCATATCATTCATGGCGCTGGTGCCGCTGATACTGAATGGCCCGGTGTTGCAATCATCCACTACTATCTGCGCGGAGGCATGAAATGTAATGGCCAGGAGGAATAGAAAAGTGAGCAGCCTGCATCGGGTGCAGCTGGTAGCGTAAACGCTGTTTTTCATACGAAGCATTGTTGGTTGGTAAAAAATGAAATGGAAGTGCTGGACTTGCACCTTCAGGCGGGGTAAGCGTGGGAATACAAGGACTATAAAAGCAGGCATTTTTACACGGAAGGGGGGTCGGAAGCCCGCGCACAGGCAGGCGGGGTTCCCGGGAACGGCCTTTCTGTTCACAAATGTAGAGCGAACCAACAGGGTGTGAAATCACATCTTGATGTGATGGAGAAGGACCGCTAAAGCGCTTTCATCCGCATGGAAACCAGAAAACCGTTTTCCCGCTGGATCTGCAAAACGGCGCCCAGTTGCCTGGCCCGCAGCGCCATATTCTGCAATCCGAGTCCGGTGGAGGCGGTGGAAGGCGCAACGGACGTTCCGTCATCCTGGATTGACAATTCAAAGTGCTGCCCAAAATTGCCGCAACGAATGGTCACGGTGGAGGCGGCGGAATGTTTGACAATGTTGGTGATGGCCTCTTTGAAGAAAAGGAACAGGTGCTGCCGCTGGTCCACCGGGAGCTTTTTTTCCAGCGGCAGTTCCCCCAGTTGGAATTCAAAAGCGATGTCGCGGGGCGCCAGCATTTCTTCGGCATGTTCCCGCATGCGGTCGAGCAGGTCTCTGACCAGGTCCCGGCGGCTGTCGATTGCCCAGACCATGTCGCGCATCTTGGACAAGGCCAGACGGCTGATCTCACTGATATGCCGCAGCCGGCCCGGCTCTATTTTGTTCTGATCCAACTCCAGCATTTCGGCCTGCATGGACAGCCCGGAGAGCATGGAACCCACCTCATCGTGCAGGTCGCCGGCGATCCGGGTGCGCATACGTTCCATGGCGAGCAGCTGCCGGATGCGGTAACGGGCGACAGCGTAGACCGCAGCTGCCAGCAGCAGCGCGCAGAGCAGCACGAACCACCAGGTCTGGTAATAAAACGGCAGTACGCGGATGGGCACGGCCAGCTCGGCTTCGCTCCAGTTGCCCTTGCTGTCGGCGCCTTTAATATGCAGGATGTAGCGGCCGGCCGGCAATTTGTTATAGCGTACCATTGCGGTGGTGCCGGTAAAAGACCAACCGGTATCAAAACCTTCCAGCCAGACGTAGTACTGGTTTTTATCCGGCTTGAAATAATTGGGCAAGGTCCAGTCGAACTGGAAATAGCTGTCGTAGGGCGAGATGGTGATCGGCTCCAGGAAGCGGCTGCCCAATACGCGGGTCTCCAGGCTGTCCCGTCGGCCGTTGTATTTTGAAAAACCGATGAAGCAAAGCGGCGGATTCAGGTGACTTTGCAGGATATCGGCCGGTGAAAAAACATGGACGCCGTTCATGCCGCCGAACCACAGGCCGCCCCGGCTATCCTTGAAACAGGACGTATAGTTGAATTCGTTGCTGGACAGTCCGTCTTCTTCGAAAAAATTCTGAAAGGTGCCCTGTTCGCTGCTGTAGCAGGCAAGACCGTTGTAAGTGCTCACCCAGACATTACCGGCCGCATCAGAAAGAATACCCGTCACATTATTGTCGGGCAGCCCTTCCCGCCGGGTGAAGATGCGTACGGCGCCGGTGCTGGGATCCAGGCAATTCAGGCCGCCGCCGAAGGTGCCGATCCATAGCAAACCGTCGGCAGCGCGGTGCAGCGCGAGCAGGTGGTTGTTGCTCAGCGCAGGCTGGCTGTCCGCCGAAAGATGTTGGAGCACCTGACCGCTCCGGCTGAAGCGGTACAAGCCTGCGGTGGCTGTGGCGACCCAAAGCGAGCCATCCGCATTCTCCAGGAAAGCCTCGGTAGCGACCGTTTTGAAGTGGGCGGAGGGGTCCTGCAAAAGTCTGGTCTGCGCACCCGTTCCGGGATTGAAAATGGTGAGCCGGTCCAGGAAACCGCCCAACAGGAACGTGCCGTCGCGCAGCAAGGCCAGCGGGTTATGACTAAACTTGTTGGCTATTTCCGGGAATTCGGCGACGGGGGTTATGCGGAGATTCTGAAGGTCAATTTTGATCAGCTTGTCCGTCAGGGTCCAGGCTGCATTTTCCGTCGGATCCGCCACAAAATGCATGGCCTGTTCGAGCAAATTGCCGCCGGAGAGGGGCAGCAAGGCCGTAGTTCCACTGACCGGATCCACGCGGTGCAAACCGATGGCGCCGTTTTCACAATACCCGTATATCCGGCCCGATCTATCTTCGAAGATGCTGCGCATGGCATTGCCCCAGTTTAATCCGGGCACATTGAAATAGCGTTGGAACAATTGCTTTTGAATGGGCCATTTGAGCAGTCCGTTGTCGGTGGCCACCCAGAGCAGGTTCGTCCGGTCTTCGTACAGGGCTTGGATGACCGAATACTGTAAGGCGCTTTTCAGCACATTGGAATAATCCATCCAGGAATCGTCCGGGGCCAGCCGTAGCAGCCCTTGCTTGGTGGCAAACCAGAGGTGGCCCTGCCTGTCCTCCAGGGCATGGTAGGCCACGGAAGGCAAACTGTCGGCCATGATCTCCACGCGCCGCGCCGCCGGGTGGTAAAGCCAGATTTGATTTTTGCTTTTGGGTAAAATAAAAACCCGGTTGCGGCTGTCCACGAAGACCGGGGTGGCGTACATAGTGGTACCGTACCAGACAAAGCTGTCCGGCCTGGCTTCGTGCAACAACGCCCCTTGCGGACTGTACTGGCACAAACCACCGGTGATGGTGCTCCACCAGGCATTGCCGGTGGTGTCTATGGCCAGGTGGTTGAATGCCCGCCGGAGGCGCCTGGCACTGGCGACCTGCTGGAAGGCGGCCCCCTTGGCGCTGCGGCATAAATACTGCCGCTGCGCATCTTCCCAAACCAGCCAAATGCTGCCGTCTCTCCCCCGTTTCAGTTGACACACGGCGCCGGCTATCCCGGAAGCAGCCGATATATCGCGGCAGGTATAGTCCGGCAGGTGCAGGGCGTGCAAGCGCTGGTCGATGACCAACCATAAAGTCGTGTCATTGACCAGCACCATAGAATTAATAAGAATGTTTTCTCCCGGCAGGAATTTGTCCGCCTGGCCACTATTGCCGAAGCGGGTAAAGCGGTAGCCGTCGTATCGACTCAGCCCCTGCCGCGTACCAAACCACATCAGGCCCTGCCCATCCTGGGCGATGGCCGTCACATCACGGAAGCCCAGGCCGTCATCGACGGTCAATGTTTCGGCCTTGGGAAGGCGTTGAGCGGTGAGAGAACCGCCCAGCAGATAAAAGAAAAGTAGGGCCAGCAGCCGGATATCATTCTTTGAGCAACATGGAGCACTGTTCATCCCATCAAGATGTGATTGTTCGGTAATCGCAACTACGGCTACCTTTGGATAATGAAATCCATTGCACTTGCCATCGTCGAAGATGACCCGATTGTTCGGGACAGCCTCCGTACTTTCCTGGGAGATGATCCGCAATTCGACCTGCAATATGCCGCCGCCTCCATGGAAGATTTTCTGCACACCCTCCGGAATGATCCACGCGTTTCCCCAGCGATCATCCTGCTCGATATTCAATTACCCGGCATCTCCGGCATCGAAGGTATTCCCGGTATTAAAAAAAATTTACCGAATGTGGACATCATCATGCTGACCACTTTTGAAGAAAGCGACCAGATTTTCGCCGCCCTTTGTGCCGGCGCCTGCTCTTACCTTTCCAAGCGGGTTTCCCTGCTCACCATCCGGGATACTATTCTTACCGTCAGCCGGGGAGGGTCGTATATGTCGCCGAGCATCGCCCGCAAGGTAGCGGAACACTTCATGCCCAAGCCTAGAAAAGATGCCGGTCTGCTGACGCCCCGTCAGCAGGAAATTGTCACGTGTATCGTGGACGGACTGAGTTACAAAATGACCGCCGACCGCTTAGACATCTCCCTCGATACCGTCCGCACCCACATCAAACACATTTATCAATCCCTGGAAATCAACAGTAAAGGGGAATTGATCCGCAAAACGCTGGATAAGTGAAAAATGCCGGCGCCAGGCCAGCGTAGGCCATTCCGTCTTTCCGCTACAGCGATCTGTTTTTTTGTCCTGGCGGCTTTTCTTTTGGAGCGGGTTTTTACCGCTTAGGACCGCTTTCCTACCGGTTCGGGCGCTACCGCAGGGGTTCGGGCCACGTGCCGTCGTTCTTTGTGGGTAAGCGATCGACATTCCATACAGAATAATTAACCCGATGACGGTGATAAAGCGCAGAAATTTTTGGTTCGCAGTGGTCCTACTGGCTATATCCATCCCGATCATCCTCAGCAATTGTACGCAGGAATACGTGGAGGATGTGAACGGCGTATGTTTTGAACAGGCCGTGCTACCTATTTTCCAGGCCAACTGTGCACTCAGTGGTTGTCACAATGCCATTGATCGGGAAAAAGGCTACGACCTGAGTAATTATGCCGGCATCATTGCCCAGGGTGTGGTGGCCGGCGATTACAAAAACAGCAAAATTTACGAAGTGCTGGTGAAGCCGGGTGGCGGCAAAATAATGCCCCCCAGTCCCTACAACCGCCTGCCGGATGAGCAGATTACCACCATCGCGCTATGGATCGAACAGGGCGCTAAAAATACGGCCGGTTGTGGCAACACCATCACCTGTGATACGGCTAACGTCACCTTCAGCGGTTCGGTGAAACCTATTCTGCAAACCAATTGTACCGTTTGCCACAGCGGCAACCCGCCGCAGGGCGGCATCGACTTATCCAACCACGCCGGCGTCAAAGCCATGGCCACCGGCGGTACGCTGGTCGGCGCCATCGAGCACCGCTCCGGCTTTTCGCCGATGCCGAAAGGCGGCAACAAACTGCCCGCCTGCGACATCGCTAAAATCAAAAAGTGGGTGGCATTGGGTGCTAAAAATGATTAGTCGACCCACCACTTTTGCTAAAAGAACGACCATGAAAAAAGCCGCTATATTCGCCACTATCCTGTTCATTACCTTGGTGGTCCTTTCCAACTTCGTGGCCTGTAAACGGGAACAGATATCCATCGGCAACGTGAATCCCGACCTGCTGGACACGACCCAGACCGGCGGCAACAATGGAAACGGGAACAATGGTAATAACGGGAATAATGGCGGTACCGTTGTTCAGCAGCCCTGCTCGCCCGACTCGGTGTATTTCGAACAGCAGCTGTTACCGATTTTCCGCTCGAACTGCGCCCTGTCGGGTTGCCATGATGCCGCTTCCCACCAGAAAGACGTGATCCTCGACTCCTACACGAATGTGCGCAACACCGGCGAGATTAGGCTCGACGACCCGACCAACAGCGAAATTTACGAAGTGATCACTGAAACCGATCCGGACAAGCGCATGCCCCCGCCCCCGCGGACCGCCCTGACCGCCGATCAAAAGGCGCTGGTGCTGAAATGGATCCAGCAGGGCGCCCAGGACCTGCACTGCGCTGCCGAATGCGATACCACCAACGTGCGTTTCAGCACCGTCATCCAACCCCTGATCGCCACCCGCTGCCAGGGCTGTCACAGCGGCACGGCCCCGAGCGGCGGCTTCCGATTGACCAATTATGCGGAAATCAAAGCCAAAGTGAACGATCAACGCCTGTTGGGAGCGATCAACCATGCCCCGGGCTTCAAGCCGATGCCCTACCCCGCCGGCAGCCCGAAAATGCCGCAGTGCCAGCTCGATCAGGTGCGCATCTGGATACAAGGCGGCGCACTGAATAACTGAACCAGGTAAAACTACCCGTCATGAAACGCAAACTGTTGATTATCTATACCTTACTGCTGCAAGGCCTGTGGCTGAGTGCCCAGGACGAACCCAGCCTGCTGGATGCGCTGGGCGAAGACGAAAAAACGACGGAATACAGCACCAACGCTTTCAAAGGCAGCCGGGTCATTAACTCCCACAGCATGGAAATGCTGCATACCGGCACCATGGATTTTCGCATCCTACACCGCTTTGGCCGGGTCAACCAGGGCGCCTATCAGCTCTTTGGACTGGACCAGGCCAGCATGCGCATGGGCTTCGACTTCGGCATCCGCAAAAATCTGATCCTGGGCATCGGGCGCAGTACCTCCAAAAAAGAGTTGGATGGATTTGTAAAATACCGGCTGCTCTGGCAATCCACCGGTAAACGTAACCTGCCCGTTTCCGTGATCGCGGTCGCCGGCATCACCGCCAACGGACTGAAGGATGTCACCGGCAATCCTGAGGTGCCGACCACTTTTTCCCGGCGCCTGGGCTACTATTATTCACTCATTATCGGGCGCAAGTTCAGCGATCGCCTGACCATAC
>JBKJKS010000546.1:0-4165 GCA_046597295.1 Saprospiraceae bacterium | reverse complement strand
ATTGAATGAATATTGCTTCAAAAAGTTAAACAAAGGTAGCCTCGAGCAGTTCGAATTTTTATCTAGGTCAAGGGTATTTATTTTTAATTTAGAAAAGATATAAACTATATATTTTTTGAACAAATAGATGAACAAATTTTAATTTTCCTAAAAGCAAAAATGCCGCGGGCTACCTCCGGTGACCAGCGGCATCCAGGCCGGGGCATCTAACATTTCAGTACGGTTTTTTCAGAACAATGCCCTTACCAATGCTCCGATCGGTCCAGCCGAACAGCAGACGATCCAGCATCAGGACGAGATCGGTTACAAAAACCAGCAGCGGTTCTTTGGTGGAAGCCGGCCGGACGGTCAATGCCGAACCCGTATCGGCGGTTACATTGCGGGCATTTTTTTTGAAGATGCTTTGGGCCAGGCCCGTCCAGTACATTTCCAGCAGCCCGACCAAATGCCGGCTCAATCCGCGGAACTCGATCATCTCGAAGCCGGCCCGGGTTGCCCAGCTTTTAAAATCGTCCGAGCCGATCAGGTAGTCGTGTCCGAAGGCGTAAGCGCCCTGCGCGATCAGATTTTCCTGGCGCTGCGGATGACCCAGCCACTGCCACAGCCGGTTGACGGGGTCGTAGGTAAAGGGAAACTCCCGGCTCGGAAAGGTTATGATCGCTACCCCGCCGGGCCGCAGCACCCGGTACATTTCCTGCACCATGCGCTCCGGCCGGCCCACGTGTTCAATCACCTCGCAGCTCACCAGCAGATCGAAGCTGCCGGCCGCATAGCTCAGATTCAGCGCGTCATTCGGTTCGTAGCGCAGGTTCATTACGCCCTTGTTGAGGGCACGGGCATGGACCAGGTCTTCGGCATTCACGTCGCAACCGATGACTTCGAGCGCATGCGCGGCGATCATCCGGTCGTAATCGCCCTCGCCGGTACCCAGGTTAAGTGCCGACTCAAAGGTCTGGTTTTGAGCGACTTGCTTCAATTTCTCGCGTACGAACAGGTAGCGGTTCCGGAAGGTAGGAAAGAGGAATTTGAAATTCAATGATCGTGATTTGAAAGCATGAAGAACCAGGATAGCCGAACGCAGGGAGCAGTTCGGGCGCTAAGGTAGCAGGCTTCCGGCGCCATGCCAACGACGAATATTTGATGAGGGTGGAGGAAGGTTTATTAAAGAGCGAAATAATCGCACATCCGCCCCCATCTACCGCCAGGGTAAATCCGCATCTCCTGCCCGCACGGCCGCCAGACCCACTCGGCCGACCCAGGTCAGGAGCTCGGGCAAAGCCTCCCGAAAGTCTCGCTGGGGTTGAAAATCCAGCGTCTTCGTTATTTTTTCCAGATCCAGGACAGTATCCTGCGCTACAGCGGCCAGTCCGAAACGGGTGAAGGGAGTGGGTATACGCATCCGTTCCAACAGTCCCGCCAAAGCCAGCAGCGGTGCGAGGGGAAGTTCCCGGAAAGTCAGTGTCCGCCCGTAGACCGCCGGTAGCAGCTGGCCGACTACTTCCCGCAGCACGTAAGGCCCGGCATCCGCTACATTGAACGGATGGACGCCACCAGGGTGTTTTTCAAAGTACAGCAGGCTGTGGGCTACTGCTGCGCACAGATTTTCAACATGCGTCAGCGAACACGCTACCCGCATAGTACCGGGGATGACCATCCGGTCGCCCCGCACCAGGCGCAGCAGGCGGGGCAGCAGCAGGCGGTCGCCGAGACCGTACACCGCCCGGGGGCGCAGGATGATCAGGGTCCGCCCGCGCCAATCCTGCTGCAAAAGCCAGTCTTCTGCCTGGCGTTTGGAACGTCCGTAGGGCGAAAGTTGCCGGGCATCCACCGGTTCGTCTTCGGTATGCAGCACACAGTGTGCGTCGTATACCGACGCCGAAGAAATGTAGACGAACGTGTGGCTCTGCCGCGTCGCTTCGAACACGTGGCGGGTACCGTCCACATTGGCGGCCTGCAAATCCGCGGCGGAAGCCGAATCGGAGGCCAGGGCGGCAGCATGCACCACTACTTCGGCCGGTACGGGCATCAGCGGCTGGCGCAGGTCGGCCCGGAGGTAGCGGGCGTAGGCCAGGAGGGGTTCCGGGGGTTCGCCCCTGCCGGTAGCCGTGACCGACCAGCCCAGGGCCGCAAAATGACGGACGAGCCAGGAACCCACGAAGCCGGTCGCGCCGGTGATGAAGATGGAAAGAAGCGGAGGTGGTTGCAAGCGGTTGATAAGGGTTGATAATATTTTGCCGCCCTTGTTGCGTGTTAATAATCAGACACTTGTGAATTTCAACCCACGAATTTATTCGTGGGCTATGCGTCAAAAACGGCCAGGGCCAACCGATTTATCGGTTTAGGGCAAGTCAAGCCCAAAAACCGATAAATCGGTTGGTCAAAAGGTTAAGTATGGTGGTACCCACGAATAAATTCGTGGGTTGAATGCACAACATCCTGATTGTCAATGCGCAGCAACTCTAATAACTATCCGCTTATTGTACTAACCTCGCCCGCAGCGCAGCTTTGTCCACCTTATTTTGCCGACCGGCGCGGGGCAATTTTGAAAAAATGATCAGGTCGGGCAGCGCTTCCCGATCGATGGAATATGTACCGAACGCCAGAGCACGGCGCACAGCTGATGCGGTGATCGGCCGATGGTTCTCCACGAACAATACCACCGATTCGTCCTGTTTTTTTTCATCGAACCTGCCGACGAAGGCGCATTCCGTCACACCCGGGATTCGGTTGACCGTCGGTTCGTAGAGACCGGGGTATAGGTTGAAATTGCGGCGAATGATCATGTCTTTTTTCCGTCCGGTGAGTACCAGGCGGCCTTGCGCATCGAGGTGGCCGAGATCGCCGGAGGCATGCCACTCGTCACGTCCCGCCAGGTGCAGGTAACGCGTAAAGGTTTGCGGGGAGCGTAGCAGGATTTCGCCGTCGTCCGCGAAACGCAGTTCCACGCCCGCCACCGGTTTGCCGACTACATCGCCGGAATCGGTCGGCAGCCAGGCTTTTTCCCGTCCGTCGATGGCCGCCACGACGAGGTTTTCGGTCATCCCGTAGAGGCAGGTCAGGCGCACGTGATCGGGCAGTACCGGCAGCAACCGCTCCAGGAAAGAACGGTAGACCGGCGCCGAGCCGAAGAACAGATGTTGCAAACAGGCGGGGAAGCGGCGGCCTTCCCGCTCGCAGATTTCCAGGAGCGGCAGGTAGTCGCATGGCGGACTGAAAAGCGTGGTAATGTTATGTTCTTCTATGAATTGCAGTTTTTCCTGGGCTGAGCTGGCGTAGTCCCATAAGTGGGCTGCCACGCCCGCATTCAGCCCGATGAGCGCGAAATAGGGCAGGTGCGTGGCGATGCGCCGGTTGTGCCCGCCGCGGATTAGCTCCGCGATTTGTAAAATACCGGCGGTAATGGCCCCAATGCTGTGCACCACGCCTTTCGGCAAGCTGGTGGTGCCGGAGGTGTAAGTGATCAGAAACTCCGCCTCCGCTGTCAGGGATTCAGATGCTATAAGCGGAACCGCATCTACCGCCAAATTTTTCAGCCGGACGTGTTTTTGCCAAAGGGGCAGCCACGGGCCGGTAGCAATGATGCGCACATCGGGCGCTTTAGGAAAATAAATCCCTTTGCGGGACCATCGAAAATAGGCCCGACGCAGCAAGGGATGCTCCTGCAACAGCAGCAGCCGGGCATCCACGAAGGCCCAGCCGGGTTGCAGCTGGCGGAGCTTTTCGCGGTAATTATCGCGGCCCATTTCCGGGTCGATCACTGCGAGGCGCAGTCCGCAGATCATGGCGGCGTACACGATGCTGATAAAGCCGGCATCGGGCATGGCGGCCAGCACGGCGGTGTCGTCGCGCCGGATGCCCAATCGTTGCAAACCCGCGGCCAGCTGCTCGCTCTGCGTCAGCAGTTCGCCCACCGTGATGACCTTGTCTTGGTGTACGATGGCGGGCGTAGCGCTTGGGCGTGCGCGGAGGAGGGTGAGCAAGGTGTTTTTTTTCACGTTTAAAAATTGGTGGTTGACTGTTGGCAAATCTCCGCCATTGCAATGAGACATCCGACACTGCAAATAACCCATGCGTTTATGCATAATCGTATGAGCAGAAGAAGGTATGTTTGCAACATAAGATAGACGTGGTTCTCGATAAGATCAGCCCGTTATCCAGCTTCCAC
>JBKJKS010000059.1:0-6766 GCA_046597295.1 Saprospiraceae bacterium | reverse complement strand
CTTTTTTTATCCAACAATTGTGAAGGACTTTTTTCAGAACGACCTTTCTTTAAAAGAATTTCGGCTACAAAATGATGTTTCTAAAATCAATATTCAACCATTAATGAAATCATTTATGGACAGTTTAAATTATATGCTTGATAATCCCACATTGGCAGACGACAATTTAATTGTAAACAAAATCAAAGAACTGCTGATTTTATTAAGCAAAAGTGAAAAATCAAAATTTATAAATGAATTTGTTCATTCGCTTTTTGTGCCACACGAATACAATTTCAAAGAAATAATTCAACAAAATATTTATACTAATCTTGCTCTGACAGAACTTGCTTATTTGTGTGGTTTGAGTTTAGCCACCTTCAAACGAAAATTTGCTGAAAATTATAATCAAAGTCCTGCAAAGTATTTTCTTCTGAAAAAATTAGAGCAAGCCGAAGCACTAACTCAAATAAAATCAAAATCCATATCTGAAATAGCTTATGAAAGTGGTTTTGAAACGGTTTCTAATTTTGACAAAGCATTTAAAAAGCAATTTGGGAAATCGCCTTCTGAATATCGGTTGAGCCAAAAAGACAATCATTTGAGCCGATAAGAAAACAATATCTTTTGGGGAAGTTCGACCTTTGCACCATCATTTAAAATTAATAAAATTAAAAAAAGATGGTGATCGAAAAAGAAATTGAAATCAACAATACAACTGAAAATGTTTGGAAAGTATTGGGGCATGACTTTGCACACCCTTACAAGTGGGCATCAGGCGTAAACCATTCCGAAGGACACGGTAAGCCATTAGCCACAACACAATGCGATGAAAGAGCCTGCCAAACAATAATGGGAAATATCAGAGAAAAACTAACCCATTACTCTGACAATGATTTTCACTTGGCATACATTGTTACAGAAGGAATGCCAAGTATGGTAAAAAAAGCTACAAGCGATTGGCAACTTATAAAAACGAGTGCTGAAAAAACGAAGCTGAAAATAAAAATGGAATTTATTTTTCAAGGAATTACAGGTTTCGTAATGCAACCTTTGATGAAAATTAAACTCAACAAAATTGTACAGGAAACGGTAGAAGACTTTGCTCATTATGCAGAGAATGGCAAACCACATCCAAGAAAAATTAAAACACAAAACAAACTTACTAGACAATAATTTTTAAATTTACGAATATGCTAAACAAAGCAACATTTTACCTAATTGCTTTTATTATTGGAACAGTAATTCCTGGTTATTTCATCTATTGTTTTATTGAAATCAATGGACTAAACATTCCACTTTTTTTGACTGAACTGTTTCAAACCAAAGCATCAGCGACATTTTCGTCTGACCTCATAATATGTTCATTCATTTTCTGGGTGTTTATGGCAAACGACAAGAAGGATAAAAATGTGCCAAACATATTAATATTTATTGGTCTGAATTTGTTAATAGGTTTAAGTTCTGCATTACCTTTATATTTATTTTTTAGACAAAAATCTATTGACAACAAGAACAAATAAAGAGACCAGACAAATTTTAATTTTACTAGTAACTGGTTAGCGAGTTGCCCCGTAATGCCCTTAACGTCGGTAGAAGTGATCTCCTGCCCCCACTGCTTGCTATTGCTACCGACGTTTAGTCCCGCTGGGGCGCCCAGGCTAACCAGTTACTAAAATCCGTTTTTATTCGTCCGATCCGCATCATCCGCGTTCCCATCCACCCTCCGTACGCTTATAGCCACTTTTTCTTCCGGAAATATAGCAGCATTCCCACCATTCCCACCAGCATAACCTCCAGCACCACGAAATAGCCGTAGCGCATCCGCAGTTCGGGTATTGTCGTCCATTCGGCACAAATCAAAGATTTGAAACAAGCAAGCCTGTCCACAGCAGGGCTGTCCAACGGGGTCTACTTTTTGCGCTTTGCCGCTTCGGACCGATCTGGCCAAACACAAAAGTTCACCATAATCCGATCGTGGTATATTGATAAATATAAATTCTGCCAATTATCCACTACCTATCATGCCTCCTAAATGTCGGCACGTCGGCAGTGGTAGCGATGGGCGATACCATAGGGGCAATAAATGGGGTCGCAAGGCCATATCTGTAAAGCAAAGTTGAAAAATCGCAACTTTTACCGTACTTTTGTGTCAAATTTTATCTATAATGGCCAATAAACTGGTAAGGTTCGACTGGGCAATGAAGCGGCTGCTTCGGAACAAAGCCAACTTCGATATCCTGGAAGGGTTCCTTTCCGAGTTGCTCCACGAGGACTTTAATATAAAGCAAATCCTTGAAAGTGAAGGAAATAAAGAGACCGAGGACGACAAGTTTAACCGGGTAGATATCCTTGTGGAAAATAAAAAAGGCGAGCTGGTCATCGTAGAAATTCAGAATACTCGCGAAGCGGATTATTTCCAGAGGATGCTTTACGGAACAGCCAAGGTCATAGTGGAGCACATTTCCGAAGGGCAGCCGTACTCACAAGTCAAAAAAGTTTACTCCGTCAACATCGTATATTTTGACCTCGGTCAAGGGGATGACTACGTTTACCACGGTACAACCACGTTTGTCGGCATTCACAGCAATCACGAACTGGAACTATCCGCAAAACAAAAAGAACTGTTCAAAAAAACGGCAGTATCCGACTTGTACCCCGAATACTATGTGATAAAAACAAATCGGTTCAACGAAGTCGCCAAGGATACGCTGGATGAGTGGATATACTTTCTAAAAACAGCGGAGATCAAAGACGAATTCACCGCAAAAGGCTTAAAGTCTGCAAGTCAAAAACTTGACATTCTAAAATTAGACCCTGCTGACCGAAAGGCTTATGACCTGTACATGGAGGCGCAACGGAGTGACGCGAGTTTTGTGGAGACGGTGAAATTGGAAATTACGTCAGCGGTGAAAAGTAGAGAGGAAGAAATTGCTGAAAATGCATTGCGCAGAGGAGCGACTATTGAGTTTGCCGCCCAAATCACCGGTCTTTCGATGCAAGAAGTCCAAGAAATTGCCGCCAAACTTGACGCGGATAAATGAAAAACGCCCAATAATCTACTGGCCATCATGTCTCCTAAGCGTCGGCACGTTGGCAACAATAAAAATCCGTTTTTATCCGTCCGATCCGCGTCATCCGCGTTCCCATCCGCCCGCCGTGCGCTTATAGCCATTTTCTCTTCCGGAAATATAGCAACATCCCCACCATAGCCACCAGCATCACCCCCAGCACCACGAAATAGCCGTAGCGCATGCGCAGTTCGGGCATGTAGTCGAAGTTCATGCCGTAGATCCCGGCGATGAAGGTGAGCGGCATGAAGATCGTACTGATCACCGCCAGCAGGCGCAGCGCATTGTTCATCCGGTTGGCCGCTTCGGCATGGTACAGGGCCTCGGTGTTGGACAGCAGGCTTTGCTGATTATCGATGCCGTCGATGATCTGGGAAAGGTGGTCCAGCGCATCACGCAGGTACACGCGGTTGGTTTCATCCACCAGCGTACTCTCCGTCACGTGGAAGCGGGAAACAGCGTCGCGGGTAGGTATGAGGTGGTGCCGAAAATCGGTGATGGTGCGTTTGAGGTCGAAGATGCGGGCCTTGCACCAGGGCACGTCGCCCTGCCGGTGCAACGTTTCTTCCAGTTCGAACTGTACCGTCTCGAGCTCGTCGAGGATGGTGTAGTAGCTGTCGACCACCGTGTCGACCAGGGTGTAGGCCAGGTAGTCCGTGCCTTTCTTGCGAATCCGGCCCAGGTCTTCCTCGGCCCGCCGGCGCACGCCCTCAAAGTCGTCGTCGGGGTCTTCCTGAAAACTGATCACGAAATCGGCGCCGAGGAACAGGGCGATCTGTTCGGTCTGCAGCTCCAGGGTAGTCGTGTCCAGCGTCAGGCTGGGCAGGATGATGAAGAGCCCGTTGTCATATTCTTCCATTTTGGGCCGTTGCTGGGTATCCAGCACGTCTTCCAGCAGCAGCGGATGCAGATCGAAGTCGGTACCGACCTGCTGAATGAAGTCCGTATCGGACAGGCTGTAAATATCGATCCACAGCACCCCTTTCGCCGTACCCTTGCGCAATTTCGGCGCATACGTCCGCTGTTTCTCCATTTCGGCGGCATTATACCACAGGCTATGGACGGTGGCCGGACTTTTCGTCCGGTGGCCCGTGTAGACCAGGCTGCCGGGTGGCAGACCCTGTTTTCTTTTTTTCTGGCTATACAGTTTTTTCTTACCCATGCCGTAAAGGTAGAACGGGCCGTAAAAATAAACCTACCCTCATTTTGGTACGGTTATTGGTTGCTGAATGACGAAGTGAAAGTCGCGGGTGGACAAAGCCTTTGGGAAAGAAAGTATTTGTCGCCGTAAGTAGCATCTAATAGGTTGATAATCAACATTGTAGGTGTTTATTCCGGCCGGCGACCTGCAAATAGGCCGGTTCGTTCGTGTAAATCGCCGTACTCTTGCGCCGTTTTTTTTATTCCTTTAATCCCACTGCCTTACGGATGGTTTCCCGTGTTATCTGAGTTTCCTGTATTGTCCTTAATTTCCTTTTGAGCGACAGGATCTTTTGCGTAACAACATCTTTTCATCCTAACCGATCGTGATTGATGAAGATATTCCTATACTTCTTCAAGGTTCCCTCCTTTTCTTTCCTTTTCCCATCATCAAAATTCTTAACCATGAACATTACTCCGACCCAAAGTCGGCTGGCATGGGTATGTACCCTGCTGGCGCTCTTCACCGTGAGCAGTCGGGCCATTGCCCAGTGTGACATTGCCACGCCCTTCAGCCAGCCGGTACAAATCAACATGTTCCTCGATCCGGTAGACGGCACGGCACGGCTCGAACGCCAGACGGTGGCGCCGGGGATTATCAGCAGCACCTGCATTCCGCCCTACGGACCCATGCGCGTGCGGTTTTATGACGATGCGACCAAGACGACGCCCGCGGGCGGTTTTCAATTCCGGATTTATGATTGCGACGATATCACCACTTCCCCACACAGTGTGTGGGTAGCGGTGAACGACGGCGTGACCTATCCCGCCTCCGAAAGCCCCTCGGTGGCTCTACGGGTAAGCGTGTTCGATATTACCGACCCATCGGTAGCGCCGCTGATGTCCGTCACGGCGACGACCACCGACGACGGCAACACCGGCGACTGTATTTTTCAGGATGCTGGTTTTCTGAACATCGGGCTGACCGCGGTCCCCAATTCGCTCGGTCTGGTGCTGAATCCCGGGGAATATACCGACAACTGCCTGGCCGGCGTCGACGTCACCTATGATATTGACTATGATAATACGACCGGCTTTATGGATCTGTTCGGCGGGATCGGCCCCGATGCCGGCGTGGAACCCTTTCCGCCCGGCGTTTCTACCGTGACCTACTATATTACGGATGCCAGCGGCAATACCGTCTCCTTCTCCCTGGATGTCAGCATCACGGACGACGAAGATCCGGTGATCATCTGCCCGCTGGACTTCAGCGCCCTCACCTCGACGAATGATGCCGGTTTTTGCTACGCCACCATCAGCGCTTCCCCCCAATCCAGCGACAACTGCGAACTCTCCGACGTCTCCTGGACGACCGTCGGTCCGCCCACGGCCAATCCGGCCAGCGGCACGGGTGACCTGAGCGCCACCTTCCCGATCGGCTCCACCGTGGTAACCTATACGGCCACCGATGCGGCCGGACTCACTGCTACCTGTACCTTCGAGGTGCAAGTCGTGGATGACGAACTGCCTGCGATCACCTGCCCACCGGCCGCCGTCACCAAGAGCGCTAGCGCCATCAGCTGCACGTACACCGCCGTTGGCGCCGAACTGGATCCCACCGGTCTGACCGACAACTGCTCGATCACCCTGTCGGCGACCAACCCGCAGAATACCAAGGACGGTACCAACACCCTGGCGGGAGAAACATTCCCGCTGGGCGCTACGACCGTGACCTGGACGGTGACAGATGTGAACGGCAATGCCCGGACCTGTTCGTTTACCATTACCGTCGTGGATAATACGCCGCCAAGCGTGGCCTTTGCGCCGACCTACGGACCCTTTAACGTGACTCCGGGCGACTGCTCGAAAGTGGTGACTTTCACCGAGCCGAGCAATACCACCCCCGTCAGCACGGACTGCAACGGTCCGGTGGTGCTTACCCGCGACTCCGTTTTTGTGAACGGTACCTTTGCACCCGGCTTCCTGGCCGCTGCTCCGGCCTTCAATCCGGCCGCAACGGGCACCGTAACCTACCAGTTTTCGGTAGGCGTCACGGAAATCCAGTACACCTGGACGGATGCTGCCGGCAACAAGACTTTCCGCTACCTCACCGTTATCGTGGAGGAAAATGAACTCCCGGTGGCCAAGTGCAAGACCAACCCCATTTTCAAAACCCTGCACCCCACCTTAGGCACCGTCCTGCTGGTCGCCGGCGATATCGACAATGGCTCGACCGACAACTGTGGTATTAATTCCTACACGGTCGATCCGGAAATCCTGACCTGTGCGGATGCCGAGAACAGCCCGGTCACCGTCACCCTGACCGTGACGGACAACGCGGGTAACTCCGCCAGCTGCACCGCAGCGGTGAGCGTGTTCGACGTGACGCCGCCCGTGGTGGTCTGCCCGGCCAACGTCACGGTAGCCGCCGATACCAACTGTGAAGCGACGGTCGCGGACCTGATCATCGAAGAAGCTGCTGTGCTGCCGGTCCTGCCGGGTCAGTACGTCGATAACTCCAGCGATTGCGGAATCATCAACCTGGCTTACTCCATCAATGGCGGCCCTTTCAACGG
>JBKJKS010000474.1:0-8441 GCA_046597295.1 Saprospiraceae bacterium | reverse complement strand
ACCTGAACGATATTCCGGAGGCCCAGCTGAACAGCATTCTGCAGTACCACATCGTCGCCAACACCAATCTCTCGGCCGAACAACTGGAGGATACGCTGGAGGTAACCACGCTGGGTGGCAAAAAAATATCCATCAATGCCGGCAACAAGCTGACCGACCAGCAAGGTCGCCAGGGCAACCTGATTACGCTGGATATTCAGGCGGCCAACGGCGTAGTGCATAGTCTGGACCGGGTACTGCGCCCCAACTAAAATGGGCGTTCGTACCGGCCATTCGTCATCAGCAAAGCGGATCATCCGGTGCGTAGTGCATGGCTCATTTTGTTGAAATAAATGTTAAATCCTGCTTCCAGGCCGCTGCAGCGCCGTTTATGGCTATTGTTGCCCGTTACTTTTACGTTTTGGCTCGTTTTCCAGATGGATGACAACCATCCGGTAATTTTCTGACCTATGAAAAATTGGATCTTCGTGCTTCCGGTATTCCTTACCGTTTTTTTATCCGCGCAGTCCGTGGATACGCTGCCGCGCGGCGCCTGGGCCCGCATGGAAGTGACCGATGGCGATACCATTTTCGATATGACGCTCAACCTGCACCGGGTGCGGTCCAAACGGACGTTCAAGGATTTAGCCGAACAACGGCAGTATTTCCTGTATACCCGGGCGGCCAAAAAGGTCTATCCCTACGCCCTCGAGGCGCTCGATCTCTATGGAGAAATTGCCGAAAGTACGGAGGACATGAACAGCCGCCAGCGCCGTCGCTACGTGCGCCACGAGCATAAGGAATTGAAAGAAGACCTGAAGAATCAGATGAAAAGCCTGTCGCGCACGGAAGGCAAGGTACTCATCAAGATGATCGAAAGCCAGGTCCATCAGCCGTTTTATGACCTGATCCGGGAGACGCGGGGTGGCGCTACCGCTGCCTACTGGCATACGCTGGGCAAAATGTGGGACTACGATCTCAAACAAGGCTATAGCCGTGGCGCCGATCCGCTCCTGGACGAGGTATTTATTGACTATGACTTCGGCATGGCGCCGTGGATGCACTAGTGCCGCGCAAAAAGGCGGTCAATTTTGCTGATATTTGGCCACCAAGGCCCATAGTTGCCCGATGCGTGCCGTCCAAGTGTTGGTATTGGCTACCGCTATCCGGTTCTCCACCTGCGCCGGATCTTTTTCGGCCAGGGCGCTCCCGATGTGGGCGATAAATTCCGATGCCTCCCCGGCGAGGTAAATACAATCCGCAAAACCGCGAATGTCGTCGGAAAAACTGGTCGATACCACCGGCTTACCCGCCGCGAGGTACTCATTAATTTTCAAAGGATAAATGCTCCGCGTCAGCGTGTTGCAGCGGAACGGGATCAGCACGCAGTCCATGTATTGCAGCAGTGGGGGCAAATCCGCCAGCTGCCGGCTGCCGGCCATCACCACGTTCGGCATTTGATCCAGGCCCAGCTCGGCCGGTTCCGGACTGTTGACCGGCCCGACCAGCAGCAGCGTATGCTGTGGGTAAGCCTCGGCCACCTGCTTGAGCAGCACATAATCGATGCGCAGCGCGTCCAGGTTGCCGACGAACCCAATCACTCGGCCACTTCGGCCGGCCAGCTCCGCCGGCCGCGGATATTGATGCTGCCAGACCTGATGGAAAATGGCGACTTCCGCGGCATTGAAGTAAGTTTCTACCCGGTCGGAAAACGGTTCCTTGAGTTTTTGCAGGTTGGTGGAAGTCACCAAAGTAATATCAGCCTGCCGGATGGCCTCATTTTCCAGGTCCGTGCCATGCTTGTCGGTATAGTCGTTCTGGGTAATGTCATCTATGCAGTGGTAAATGCTCAACCGGGCGCCCATTTTTTTGGGCAGTACGCCGGCATAGAAAGGATCATAACAATTAATGAACAGATACTCACCGACCGAATGGTCCTGCAGGGCTTTCTGTATTGCCCGTAGCACCTTACCATTATTCCGGCGCTGAAAAAAATTATACGTCCGTCCTTTCGGCAACCAATTGATGGGCATCGTCAAGGGGGGCTGTACAGCGACGAAATTCCGGGGAATGGCGGCCAGCTGCTCATAGCGCACCCGACCCCTTAGCAAATCGGGCAACCGCTGGCGCAGCGCCGGGTCCCCCGCCCGGAGACCTGCCAGTAAATCGCGCCAGGTGTAGGGATGGTTGACGTAGATCACCCGGTGGGTTTTGGCCAGCTCTTTGGCCATCGACAAGGAAATGGACGAGTAGGGGTTATCGGTGCGGAACAGGGTAAAAAAAACGATCGTGCAGTCGGGTATCATGGTGGTGGTCGTACGGATTGAAGCGGCCGGCCAGGGCCAAAGATCGGTTAAGGCTGCTGCAGTTCAGACTTGGCGTCCGCCTTGCGCAGTTTCTTTTTGATTAAATTAAAACTCAACCGGTAAAACTCCGGCACGTATCCGTAAGCGGCCCACCAGCGAACGTCAAAATCGCGGCGGAGCAGGCGCTGCATGAGGACAAAACTCACGGCATAGCCCGTCAGCGTAGCGTAAGCGGCGCCGAACAACCCGAACTGCCGAACCAGCAGAAAACTGAGCACCAGATTCAGCACAGCGGTAAACAGGGTGTAGGCAAAATTGGTGGCCGGTCGCCCCGTCGAATCGAGGATGGTGCCGAATTGCACGGCAAAGGGCATGAACAGTCCGAAAAAGGCCGTCAGCCGCAACAGGTTGGCCGCTTGGCGGTATTGATCGCCGGCGAACGCCCAGACGATGGGTTCGGCGAACAGCAGCACCAAGGCGACAAAGGGCAGGATAATGGCCAGAATAGCGCCCACACTGCGCTCGTACAGCCACTTGATGCCCGCTACGCCGTCGCTTTCCAGCCGCCCCGCACTTTGCGGAAAGACCACTGCCGCGATGCTGAACGATGGCGTTTCCACCATTTGTGTAATCCGTCCCGCCACGCCGTAGATGGCAATGGCAGCCGGATCGAGCATGCTGCCCAGGATGAGTTTGTCGACGTTCTTATAAAAGATGGTGCTGAGGTTGGTACCGAAGACGTACTTGCCGAAGGCCAGCAATTTTTTGATCCACGCCCAGTCGATGGTGGCAGCATGGCGCAGGTAAGGGGAGGCAAAACGCCAGGTGAATGCTGCGCCCACCACGGCGCCGGTCAGCGAAGCCGCCGCCAGGTGCCACAGCTGGATGGGGAATCCGGCCAGTTTGCAGAACAGCACCCAGCCAAATAACATTCCGCGAAAAAAGAAGGTGCTCCAGAAAATGCCACGGAACTCGAAGTTGGCCTGCTGCACGAAATTGCAGTGGTACAGCCAGGCCATCACAAAATTAGTCAGGAAATAAACGGGCAGCACGACGGCCAGCTCCGGCGCCTGGTAACTCTGGCTTAGCCAACCGGTGAGCAGCCACAGGACCAGGTTGGATAGGACGGAAAAGCCCAGATTGATGGCCAGGGAAGCCGTCACAATGGCCGGATATGGGCTGGAATGCTGCCGGTGCACCGCCAGAAAACGGATCAGGCCGTTCTGAATCAGGCCGGAACGGCCCATTTCCAGAAAGTACGTGACGATGAGGAACAACTCCCAGGTGCCCAGCCGCTGCTGACTGAGCAGCCGGTAAAGAATAACCGAAGTGCCCAGCGCAAATACCAGCCCGGAACCTTTTTCCAGCAAGGTCAGCAGTCCGGAGCGCAACCAGTACTGGCTGCCGGAAGGACTGGCGGGGTTGTTTTGGGGAAGGTCGGTCATAAGCGTCGGAATACGGTGGCGTTTGTATTATCTCTCGCAAATTTCATTCCGGATGCGCCTTCATTCGCGGGCCAGACCCCGGATGTGAGGGGCCAGGCCAATCCGTTCGATCCCCGCCTGCAGGCTGGCCGCATCGGCGATCTCCCGGCCGGAAAAATACTGCCAGGCGCCGGTCAGAAACGTGAGTAGCAATCCAAAGTACGTGATGAAAACCGTCGCGCCGATCGTCGCCACCGTCGAAAAGATCTGCATATTCTCTCCGCCCGACGGTACCAGCCAACTGAAAAAATTCAATAAAATATCCCAGACCTGCGTACTGAGAAAATACAGCAGCAGCACGCTGAGGTTGACGATCAGAAAGCCCAGGGTAAGCCCCTGGCTCCAGCGCATCAGCGCGAAGGCGCGTACGACGGCCTGGAAAGGGTTGACGGCTTCGAAATAGATGACGGCGCACCACAATGCCAGCCAGGGGAAAGTGCCCATCGCCAGCAGCCAGCCAAAAACGCCCACTTCGATCAGCCACAGGCCACCCAAAAGCAGCATGGGCAGCAGGAGGGCCAGCCAGGTACCGATCCATTGCCCTTTGCTGCGCTCCAGACGCAGCGCGGGGTCCATTTCCGGTTCGACCGCCCGGAATGCGACGATCGCCAGCAGGGCGAGCAGCATAGTTTGCAGCCAGAAAAGATAGGGCAGGTGCTCGTTGCTAAAGAAACCAATGGTGCCTTCCAGTACCCCGAAAGGTCCGTCGGGCAAGGGAAAAGTAGCCGTTACTTTGGTGTCGGACCACCAAAAACTCAAACCCATAAAAACAAGGGCGACACCCAGTACAGCTGGCAGTACCACCCGCGCGCGACGGCGCAACACGGTGAACGTGTCCGACAAGATTTCTCCCGAACTCTTTACCGTCTGGAAATCAATGAGCTCCACCCGGTCGGGGGGTAATTCTTTATCGTGGATGGACTGGCGAAACCCGGTCGTCCGCGCTTTGTGCCAGGGCAGCCAGACAAAGTACCACAGCACAAAGCACAGCGAGAGGAGGATGAACATCCCGCGAATGACGTCGGGCGTGTCGGTATAGCGGGTGAGCACCCCTTCGAAAATGGCCGCCAGCACGATGATGGGCACCACGCCGAAAAATATTTTCATACCCCGGCGAATGCTGATCTGGAAAGCCTGCGTCCGGCGGTAAGTACCGGGGAACAACAGCCCGGCCCCGGCAACCAGGCCGGCGGCGCCCGCAATAATAATGGCGGCGATCTCCAGAGTGCCGTGGATCCAGATGGTCAGGAAGGATTGCCAGAAAATGCCGCGTTCGATGAAAAAATACTGAAAAGCGCCGACCATGATCCCATTACGCAGCAGCATGAAAATGGTGCCGATGGAGGCCAGTACGCCCAGAATAGCCGTCCACAGTGCTACGAACAGGTTATTGGCCGCGATGCCCACAGACATGCCGAAAGGCCCGCTGTCTTTGTACACCGCCATCGGGTCGCCGTTCTGGATGTTCTGCAGCGTCATTTCCACGTATTCGTCGCCCAGGATCTGGCGGGCAAAATCGGGATTGATGATGCTGGACGCCACCCCGACGGCAAAAGCGAGCACAAAAATGCCGAATGACAACCATAAGGCACGACGCGATTCCCACATGATCTGTGGCAATTCATCCGACCAGAAACGGCGCAGTCGCTCCGCCGGAAAGCGTTTGCCGCGGTAAATATTGTGGAAAACCCGCTGCGCCAGTCCGTTCAGATACATGCGTACCGAGCGGTTGGGATAGAAGGTGCGGGCGTACGACAGGTCGTCGGTGATCTGGATGAACAGCTCGTTCAGTTTGTCGGGATCGCGGCGGTTGTCGCGCAGCATCTGTTCGAATTCCGCCCACTTTTCCCGGTTTTGCTCGATGAATTTGGTTTCCCGCATGGTTGGTGGGCAGTTATTGGTTATTGGTTATTGGTTATTAGTTATTGGTTATTGGTTATTGGTTATTGGTTATTGGTAAACATGCTCGCCGATCATTGTTGCAGGACTTTTCGCTGCGGCGCAGCGTGGTTTTTCCTATTGGTTCAGAAGAGGCCGGCCTTATAAATGCCTCGACCCACCAAATCGCCCAGCGCCACCTGCACCGTTTGTTTATCCTCCGGATAGGTCACTCCATACCACTGGCTGTCGCTGTGCAGCACCCGCAACCGGACTTTGCCGCTCTCCAGCAGGTTGTTCACCACCTTCGGAATGTAAAATTCAGCCTTCGGCTGCTGTTGGTTTTCTAAAACGAAGGTCCGGAACTGCTTTTCAATTTCCCCCAGCACGGTGGGGTGAAAACCCCAGAAATTCATCGAGACCGGCGAGGCATCGGGCAAGGGATGGTGCGTACCGGCTTCATCCACGTAGGCAATGCCCTCCGGAAACCGTTCGATTTTGGTTCGCTCGGTCACTTCGCTGAGGTAGTCCGTGTCATTGACAAAACAAACGCCCCGCGATACGGATCCATTTTCTGACAGGGTGTTACTCAGCTGGTAGGCGACCATAGCGTACTCCTCGGGCGAGCAGTCGGTGCGCAGGAAATCGCCCATGTGCTGGAAGGCATCCGCGCCGTAGAAGTCATCGGCATTGATGGTCACGAAGGGTTCGGTCAGGTGATCTTTGGCCGCCAGGATGGCGTGGGCGGTGCCCCAGGGCTTTTCGCGATGCGGCGGCTCCGCCAGCCAGTCCAACCCGGTCTGCATTTCCTGAAAGGCGTATTCGATGGGCATGTGCTGCGCTATTTTGCGACCGACTTTTTCATGAAAATCCGCCTCGATGTCGTGGCGGATCACGAAGACTACCTTGCCAAAGCCCGCCCGCAGCGCATCGTGGATGGAATATTCCAGAATGGCCTCCCCGCCGGGACCCACCCCGTCCACCTGTTTCAAACCGCCGTAGCGGCTGCCAATACCGGCAGCTAAAATCAAAAGGGTGGGTTGCATACCTGATTTCATGCGAAATTTTACTTTTACCGCGCTGACCTGGCCCGCAAAGGCTTTGCAAAAGGAAGCAACCGCGAATTCATCCAACATTCATTTTTAAAAGGACGGCAAAAGTATGCAGATTCTCGACGCGCCCGATGTTTCCCGCCAGGCAAATTACCGCTATCAGATTACCATTATCGGCATTCTGTTCTTTGTTTTCGGGTTCGTGACCTGGATGAACAGCATCCTGATCTCTTTTTTCAAGCAGGCCTTTGGTTTGGATAACACCCGCTCCTACCTGGTGACGTTCGCCTTTTTTATCTCCTACACGGTGATGGCTATTCCATCATCCTGGCTGCTGCAGCGCACGGGATTCAAAAAAGGCATGTCCTACGGATTGGGCATCATGGCCCTGGGCACCCTGATCTTCATTCCTGCCGCCAATCTGGCTTCCTATCCGTTTTTCCTGATCGGCCTCTTCGTGATCGGCATCGGCCTCACCATTTTACAGACTGCTTCGAATCCCTACGTGACCATTTTGGGTCCGGCCGAAAGTGCGGCGCAGCGAATCAGTATCATGGGGATTGCCAACAAGGTGGCCGGCATTATCGGCCAGTACATCATGGGCGGCCTGCTGCTGGCCGGCACGACCGCGGCTACCGGCAATGACCTGGATAAAGTGATTAATCCCTACCTGGTGCTGACCTTCCTGCTGGCGGGCCTGGCGATTCTGGTCTCTTTCTCGAAATTACCGGATATTAATGAGGCGGCCGAAGCGCCCGCGGTGAATGCCTCCGGCACGACCAGAACGAGCGTCTGGCAGTTTCCACACCTGCTGCTGGGGGTGCTGGCGATGTTTCTCTACGTGGGTGTCGAGGTGATCGCCGGCGATACGATCATCAATTACGGGGTCAGCCAAGGTATTGCCCTGGAGCAGGCCAAACATTTCACCACCTACACCTTGTACGCCATGCTGATCGGTTACGTGCTGGGCATCGTAACCATTCCAAAATACGTCAGCCAGCAAAAAGCGCTGCAGCTATCGGCCATACTGGGCGTACTGCTCACCTTGCTGGCCCTGGTCACGACGGGCTTTACTTCCGTACTCTGTGTCGCGCTGCTGGGCCTGGCCAATGCCCTGATGTGGCCGGCTATTTTTCCGCTGGCTATTGCCAGTCTGGGTAAGTTCACCAAGATCGGCTCCGCCCTGGTGGTCATGGGCATAGCCGGGGGGGCTATTCTCCCCTTGATCTACGGCCGGATGGCCGATAGCATGGGCACGCAGGCGGCGTACGCGATCGCGCTGCCGTGCTATTTGTTTATTTTGTATTTCGCCTGGCGGGGCTGGCGGGTGAAGTAGGCTGTACTGTGGTGGGAAACATGCTTGCTACTTAGCCATACTTCTAGGCTAAAAAAGAACCGCCGGGTTGGGGAACCCGACGGTCTGTCATCATTCGGTTTTTTAGTCCTATACAGGGGACATGTGGAGCAAATATTAGCCGTCATCGTTGCATGGAACAAAAGTAGGCGCGAAGGCTGACTGCGTCTATCCCCGGATCAGGGGGGTTAAAGTCCCAACGTTTGATCGACGTTAATCATGCCCAAGCCGATCTGTTGATCAATCGGCAGAGGGTCGCAGACGATATGCTGAAGAATGATTGCCGCGGCATTACAAGGTGTTTGAGCGGTGGGTGTTAGGAGATGGGGATTTTGTGCAAGCATACGCGCGACCAGTCCCGATACGAAGGCGGCGGCCATGGAGGTGC
>JBKJKS010000358.1:0-2631 GCA_046597295.1 Saprospiraceae bacterium | reverse complement strand
CCCGGCGGATATGATCGTGACCACCGACCCTTTCTCGTGCTGCGCTACCGTCAACCTGCCCGATGTGATCATCGGGGATCCCTGTTCGGCCACGAATAACATCAGTGCCACCATCATTACCATCGAGCCCTTTACCGGCGACACCATCGGCTTCTACGTGCAATCCGGTTCCCTGAGCACTTTTCCCGGCAATAACATCAATGATCCGGACACCCTGGGGGTGATCAGCAACACGGAATGCCTGCCGATCGGGGAGCACACGGTGATTTACACTGCGGCGGATGATTGTGGTAATGCCTCTTCCTGCAGCTTCCACTTGTCGGTCCGCGATTTCTCGCCCCCGGTCGCTTCCTGTGACGAAACGACCGTGGTGGGCATTGGCATCGACGACCTGAAAGACTGTTATGTACCCAATGCAAGCAGCTGTGCATTTGCCGGGGTGACCCTGGTAGCGGCCAGTGTTTTCGACGACGGTTCGTACGACAATTGCGCCAACATCAAATTTGCCGTGCGCCGCGTCGCGCCGTACAGCGATTGCATACTCGGTTTGAATACCGTGAACGGACATCCCGACTGTAATGACGCTTTCTCCGACCTGCATACCGAGTTTGACCGGGCGACCGAAGAGGGTGATTCTATTAAATTTTACTGCTGCGAAGTCGGTACGAGCCAAATGATCGTGCTGCGGGTGTACCAGCTCGATCCCGACGGCAGCATCAGTGCCTACCCCGACGGCAGCCCGATTTTCAATGAATGTCAGGTCATGGTGGAAGTGCAGGATAAGATCAAACCGCAGTGTGAACCGCCGTTGAACGTGACGGTGAACTGCGAAAATTTCGATCCCTCGCTCTGGGCTTACGGCAAACCGCTGGTGTACGATAACTGCTGCCTGGATACTTCCAAACACTACCAGGGCCAGAAAGGGCTGACGGGCACGGTCAACTACAGCCAGTTCGACACCGTATGCAATAAAGGAACCATTATCCGGACGTTCCGGGCCTACGACTGCCATGGTCTCTCCAGCCAATGCACCCAGCGGGTGGTGGTCAAGTACAACCAGGACTACGCCGTGCGCTTCCCGGACGACGCGATCGTGACCGTCTGCGACGGAACCGGTATGTTCGGGGAACCCATTATCTACGGCAAGGACTGCGAACTGACCGGTATTTCCTTTTCCGACGAAGTATACACCGTGGTGCCCGATGCCTGTTATAAAATAGAGCGCACCTGGACCATCATCAATTGGTGTACCTACGATCCGAACGGCATTTGCATCAACGTACCCAACCCCAGCCCGAACGCCAACAGCAATCACCCGGCCAACCTGCCCGGTCCTGTCGTTGCGCAGCCCGGTACGCCGGCGCCCTGGGCGCCCACGGTGGTCAAGATCAAATCGACCGACCTGACGGCGACCAACTACGGCGACCTGTGGATGAAAGAGGCCAATTGCTACAAGTACAAGCAGATCATCAAGGTCGTGGACGGCCAGAAGCCGGCGATCGTCTGTCCGGCCAGCCCGGTGACGTCCTGTGACTTCTCGCCCAACAACCCCCAGCTGTGGAATGAAACGTACTGGTACGACCAGGCCCTGGGCACCCATGATTTGTGTGAAGGGAATGCTGACCTGAGCGTAACGGCCACCGACGCCTGTTCCGGTTCGGCCGTCAGTATCCACTACCTGCTCTTCCTCGATCTGGACGGCGACGGCGTGATGGAGACGGTGGTCAACAGCCTGACGCCCCCGCCGCCGGGTACGCTGAACTACAACAATGCCGCCACCCCCAATTTTGCCGGCGGCACCCCGCGCACCTTCGATGAGCGCAGCGTGGCGATCAGCCAGAAATACCGCTTCGGCCTACAGACCACGACGACGGGCAACAACGTGACCGCCGCCGTCCGCTGGAACACGCTCGCTGCACCCGGCAACTTCGTGCAGCCGGAACTACCCTACGGCCAGCACAAGATCAAGTGGATCGTGCAGGACGGCTGCGGCAACGAAAGCGTATGCGAATACAGTTTTGTGGTGAAAGATTGCAAGGCGCCCACAGTGCTCTGCGTCAACGGATTAAGCGTCAATATGATGCCGACCGGCCTGACCGTGTTCACCAGTGATTTTCTCCAACACGCCACCGACAACTGTACGCCGATGGCCCTGCTGCGGTTCGGCGTGCGCAAGTCGGGCACCGACTCGGGCTTCCCCCTAAATGCCAACGGCCAGCCGCAGATCAGCGTCGTATTCACCTGTGACGAACTGGGTACCCAGCCCGTGGAAGTATGGGCCATCGATGCGGCGGGCAACGCCGACTACTGCGAAACCTACATCATCATTCAGGACAATCTGGATCAATGTCCCAACCTGAACGGCACGGCGACGGTAGCGGGCCTGCTGAAAACAGAGGCCGATGAGGGCCTGGAAGAGGGGCATATCGAACTCACGGGCCAGAATCCTGCCGGCCCGTCCTTCCACCACCTGGACATGACCGACAATGCCGGGGCCTACAAGTTCAACAACGCGGTGCCAATGTTCTCCAACTATACGCTCACGCCGATGAAGGACGATAATCCACTGAACGGTGTGTCGACCTACGACCTGGTCCTTATTTCGAAGCATATTCTGGGGCTGCAGGCCAT
>JBKJKS010000017.1:0-2709 GCA_046597295.1 Saprospiraceae bacterium | reverse complement strand
CTCAAAATGTGACACTATCAAAAATTGTTTCCGGATCAGAAAATACCCGAAAATCGAAAACTAAAACCATATTACTGTAGTGATGCGTTTTAACGGTGGGGCAGGGGATTGCCTATTGGCAGCGGAAAAAATTAACGAGCTTACAGCAATTCTCGGTTTGTTTATGTTTTTAACAAATCCCAGTAATTGTCATGTTGGAAACAACCACACAGGCCAAAATTTCGCTGAAACACGGTTGTGTAGTTGTTTCCAACATGACAGCCCCCCCCCGAATAGAGGATTTTTAAGGACAAACCGAGAATCGCTGATGAGCTTACAAATGTTAGCCGACTTTTTCAGATTATCAAACAATGCTCCCACTTTTTTCAAAAATCGCTGACCGGCCGGTGGCGGAGAGAGGGAAAGGGCAGTCGCCGCGGCCTTCGATTTGGAAGGGCCTTATGGAGAGAAAGGCAAACTGCAAAGCCGCAAAATGTAAAAGTTTTGCGGGCTCATCCCGCCTCAAACACCATCGCCTCATGCCCCAGCGCCCGAAAATCCACCGGCGTCACGGCGCTGACGCCCTGCTCGGGCATGTACACCCCGTAGATGGTATCCACAGCGGCCATAGTGGCCTTGTTGTGGGTGACCACGATGAACTGCGAGTCTTTCGAGAACTGCCGGATGATGCGGTTGAACTTCTCGATGTTGGCGTCGTCCAGCGGGGCGTCCACCTCGTCGAAGATGCAGAAGGGAGCGGGCTTGAGTAAGTAGAGCGCAAAAAGCAGGGCCGTGGCGGTCAGGGTCTTTTCGCCGCCGGAGAGCTGGGCGATGGTCTGCGGGCGCTTGCCCTTGGGCTTGGCGATGATGTTGATGTCCGACTCCAGTGGTGTATTCGGCTGGGTGAGCACCAGGTCGGCGTCGTCTTCCTCGGTGAACAGGGTGCGGAATACCTTGATAAAATTTTCGCGCACCTGCCCGAAGCTTTCCAGAAAACGCGCGGTGGCCGTTTCCTCGATCTCTTTCATCGTCTGCAGCAGGTTGTCCTTGGCATTGAGAATATCGTTGCGTTGCCCGGCAATGGTGTCGTGCCGCTCTTTGATCTCGTTGTAGGCCTCGATGGCCATGGGATTGATCTCGCCGTACGTGTCCAGCCGGCGTTTCATGTTGTTGACGTCCCGTTCCAGGCTATCGCGCTGGTACTGCGGATTAGGCTCGTTGTTGATCACGTCGTTCACGCCCAGGCCAAACTCCACGCGCAACCGCTCGCCGATGGCGGTGATCTCGAACTTGACATCCGAAAATTTCTCTTTCAAGCGGTTCACGGCGCCCTGCAGGTCCTGCTGCTGACGGAAGTTGTCGCGCTGCTTGTTTTCCAGTTCGTGGATCTCGTTCCGGGCTTTGAAATAGGTCTGTTCCACGGTGCTCAGCGCCGCTTCCTTGGCCTTTTTTTCGTCGTAGGCCGTGGTGAGTTCGCGCTCCAGACGCTCCAGATCGGTCTGGATCAGGGCGATTTCACCGGCGTGGCGGGCCACGGTCTGCTGGGCGCCGGCCAGCGTTTGACGCAGTTCGTCGCGCCGTTTTTCGCGAAAGGCCAGTTCCTGCCGGAAAGCGTTGACCTTATTTTGCTGGCGAATGAACTCGATATTGCGCTGGTTGTATTCGGCGCTGGCGAAACTGAGTTGCTCGGCCACGTCGCGGAAAGAGCCGTCGGCATTGGTGAGCCGGTCGCGGGCCACTTCGGCGGCGCGTTGCTTTTCCGCCAGATGTTGTTCAATCGTCGCATTACTCGCCGTCAGCGCGGTGATGCGTTGGTGGGCGTCGCCAGCCTGGGCGTCGAAATTGACCACGAAGGCGGCGATGTTTTCGAGCCGGGCGCGGAGACTGGCCGTCTCCTGGCTGATCCGGTTAAGCCCCTCGCGTTCGCGCTGGAGCAGGGCCGATTGATCGGCGAGGCGCAGGCTTTGCAGGTGGGCGCGTAGGGTGGCGACCTGGTTGTTCAGTTGCTGCTCGGTGGCTTCGCTCTTTTTAATTTCCTCCTCCAGGATCTCCAGATTCTTCTTCCGGCCAATTTTTTTACCTTCGAACAACCCGACCGATCCACCGGACAGCGAGAATTTTCTTTTAATGAAAGTGCCGGAACGCGACAGCAGAATGGGTTCGTCGGAGGTGTTACCCGAATTGCCGACTTTTTGAAAGTTGTCAATTTTAACGTCCCCCTCCACGATCAGTACATTTTCCAGTAAATACTCCACCAAGGGCCGATACCGCGCGTCAACCTCCACCAGATCCACGGCCCGCAGGCCATCGGCCAGCAGCAGGGGCGGCTGATAGGCAGCGAAGGCGTCCAGCAAAAAGAAATTGGCGCGGCCCTTCTGACTTTGGCCAAGCAGGGCAATGGCTTTCACCGCTTCGTCGGCATGGGGCACGACGTAGTAGTTGAGGTAGGGTTCCAGGTAGTTTTCGATCACCACGCGGTAGTCCTCGCGGACGTAAATCAGGTCGCTGAGCAGCGGGCAGTTTTTGGCCCAGTCTTTCTGCTGGCTGAGGAACTTAATGCTTTCCGGAAAGCCTTCGAGGCTCTCGACCATGCTTTTGGTGAGTCTGAATTCGTTGCGTCGGGCATCCAGCAGGCGGTTGTGGTCGGCGAGTTTTTTGGCCAAAGCATCCTGTTCCTGCTCGGTTCGGACAATATCGGTTCTGCGTTTGGTTTCGGCCTGGTCGAGCTGG
>JBKJKS010000103.1:0-2682 GCA_046597295.1 Saprospiraceae bacterium | reverse complement strand
ACAACGACGGTGTATTTTGACCAGCAGCTCGTCCAGCATGTCATTGACGACCAGGCTACCGCCGATGAAAAAGTAGTCCACGCCACATTCCACGGCCAGATCGAGGGCGTCTTCCATCCGTTTCAGCCGCAGCTTATCGGGATCGAACAGGATGGCCAGTTTCTTGGCGCCCTGCTGTTTGGCCGCCAGCAGGCCGGTGTAGATTTGATTGTCCGGGGGCATGAGCACTGCATTGAGAGAGTGAAAGAACAGGTGGCCGGTTACGGTGAGAAAAAGATACTGATGAAAGTATAGGCGGCACTACGTAAGTTCCCGGCAGGCGCGGTACAGATCCTGCCAGCCCTCCCGCTTTTTGACCACCGTTTCCAGATATTCATTCCAGACCAGTTGATCGGTGGCGGGGTCCTTGACCACCGCGCCCGTCAGGCCGGCGGCCAGGTCGTGGGCGTTGATCTCACCGGAACCGAAATGTACGGCCAGCGCCTGCCCCTGATGGATCACCGAAATGGCTTCCGCCGTACTGAGCGTGGCCGTCGGGCTTTTCAGTTTCTCCCGCCCATCTTCGGTTTTTCCGCTGCGCAGCTCCCGGAAAATGCTCACCAGGCGCTGTATTTCGCGGATCGGTGCGGCGTCGGCCGGGAGTTCGAGCGTGGCGCCGAGGGCACTCACCCGGTTCTGGACAATCGTCACTTCTTCCGCGAAGGTGGCCGGCAAGGGCAGCACCACCGTGTTGAAGCGCCGCCGCAGGGCGGAGGACAGTTCGTTCACGCCCTTATCCCGGTCGTTGGAAGTCGCTATGACGTTGAAGCCACGCCGGGCCTGCACTTCGATACCGAGCTCCGGCACGGGCAGCGTTTTTTCCGACAGCAAAGTGATCAGCGTATCCTGGACGTCGGAGGGAATACGGGTCAATTCCTCCACGCGGACCAACTGGCCCCGGCGCATACCCGTCAGCATCGGGCTGGCCACCAGGGCCTGCTCAGTCGGCCCTTCCGCCAGCAGCCGGGCGTAATTCCAGCCGTAGCGCAGCGCTTCTTCGTTCATGCCCGCCGTGCCCTGTACCATCAGCGTACTGTCGCCGCTGATGGCGGCGGCCAGGTGTTCGCTGACCCAGGTTTTGGCGGTGCCCGGCACCCCCAGCAGCAGTAGTGCCCGATCGGTCACCAGCGTGGCGACGGCGATCTCGATCAGTCGCCGTTGTCCATAATACTTCGGCTCGATGCTCAGGTCACCCGCTTGCCCGCCCAGTAAATATGTCAACACTGCCCAGGGAGACAGCCGCCAGTTGGTCGGGCGTGGTTTGTCATCGTGCGCCGCCAGGGCCGCCAGCTCATGGGCGTAGGTGGTCTCGGCATGCGGGCGGATAATGGCGGTTTCCATGGTTGGGTCAGGCATGCAGGGTGTCGGCAGCAACGGATTGATGCTCGTTTACTTTATTTAAAAACTTCCCCCAATCCTCTATTTCGTCAGCCGCCCAGAGTTCCGGAAAGAACACGACGCGCTGGAAGCGGGGCGGCAGATATTTCTGCCAATTGGTGCCGCCGGTGGCGGCAATTTCCTTGGGTTTGGCATCGAGGTAGCGCACGGCGGAGCGATAGTGCGATAAGGCCCAGCGTACGTTGGCGTTGAGGTCGTGTTCGCGCAGGAGCTCGATTAGTTCGGCATCCTGCTGTTCCGCCGGCGACAGTCTTTGATACACCCGGCGCAGGTTGCTGGCCTGATACTGCTCGGCGAAGCGCACCAGTTCGGCCGCATACTTCTCTTCAAATTGCCGCAGGGTCAGGGTCTTTTTCCCGGAAGCCAGCTCGGTGGCGCCGGATCGCCAGTACAGCACCGAGCAGAGGAGTTTCACGTCGGACACATCGGTCGTGAGTTCCCGCTTGCTGACGTGCACCAGCTGCTGCAGATCAGTACTGGCCATCTCGATCATCCGGTACTGGACGCTTTGGAAGCCGCTGGCCGGCAGCAGACTCATCCGGAAACGCAGGAACTCGTCGCGGTCCATGCCATCCACCATAATATCAAAAGAATCAATAAGTTGCTTGAAATACCGGTTGATGCGGACCAGCTGGCGTTTCATCAGCTCGAGACTGGGCGCCGCTTCTCCTACCCGGGCAATGGCATCAAGCGTCAGCCGGAAGTACAGCTCGGTGATCTGGTGATACATGATGAAAATCCGCTCGTCGGGGATCGGCGTACGCGGATTCTGCAGGCTGAGCAACGTATCCAGGTGGATATAGTCCCAATAGGTCAGGTAGTCAGCATGTAACAGGCCATCGAGATACGATTTCATGTCCTGGCCCATCGCGCCGTACTTCTCCTCGAGTTGGTGCAGGCGATCGAGTATTTCTGCTTGCATACGTGGTGGTGGTGCGCCGGAGAACCGTAGGGACAGCCAGCCGGCGTGGTTAGGCAGTTAATTTTAATCCCAAAAATAGACAACCCAAAGATAGCACCAAACTTAACCCGATGTTCGCGAAAGCCGCAGTCGGCTCGCCTTGCTGATACAATTGCCAGCTTTCGGCGGTGAAGGTGGAAAATGTGCTGAAACCGCCGCAAAATCCGGTGGCGAGCAGCAGGCGGCGCTGGTCGGGCAGTAATCCAGCCGATTGCCAGCCCAGCAGCATACCCAGAAGCAGGCAGGCCAGACCATTGGCCAGCAAGGTGGCCCAGGGGAAGCGC
>JBKJKS010000686.1:0-3729 GCA_046597295.1 Saprospiraceae bacterium | reverse complement strand
TTCCCGGCCGGTCTGTATTCCCTGGCCGGTTTCAGCAAGCAGGGCGTACTGCTGGGTAATGCGAAGTTTGTAAAACAGTAATCGAAAAGTTGATGAAGGTTGATAAAGGTTTATAGGGTTGATAATCAACTCTATAAACCTTTATCAACCCTTATCAACCTTTTAAAAAAAAGTTCCTCCCACATGTCGAAACTTTTTTTCTTAATCATTTTCCTATGCATTTGCGGTCCTGGCGCATGGACGCAGCAACCGGCGGCCGGCTCCCCGGCGAATAAGCCGGCTTTCAGCCTCGACGAGGTGCAAAAGCGCCATTTCATGTATTTCTGGGTCCTGGCCGATACCACCAACTGGCAAATCCCAGACCGCTATCCGACCGACAATTTTTCGAGCATTGCCGCGACCGGCTTCGGCCTGTCCACCTATTTGGTTGGCGCCGAACGCGGTTGGGTGACCCGTGCGCAAGCCGCCGAACGCGTCCTGAAAACCCTGCTTTTTTTAAGAAATCTTCCCCAGGGCGCCCAGCCGACCGGGGTAGCCGGTTACCGGGGCTGGTTCTACCATTTTCTGGAAACCAAAACCGCGCTCCGCTTTAAAAACGTTGAACTTTCGAGCATCGATACTGGTCTGCTGATGGCCGGCGTACTTTCCTGCCTGACCTATTTCGCTCAACCGAACCCGACCGAAAAGTCGATCCGCGAACACGCCGATTTCCTCTACCGCCGGGTCGAATTCGATTGGTACCTGAATGAAAACAACCGCCTGAGCATGGGCTGGTTCCCCGACCGGGGCTTTCTGGCCTCCGACTGGCGGGGCTATAACGAAGCGATGGTGCTGGTGCTCATGGCCATCGGCTCCCCCACCCACCCGGTGCCGCCCAGCATGTGGCAGCAGTGGTGCAAGCCCTACTTCCGGGCCGAGTACAAAGGCCAGGACATGGTCAATTTCGGGCCGCTCTTCGGACACCAGTACAGCCATTGCTGGGTCGATTTTCGCGGTATTCAGGATGCTTACATGCGTAAAATGGGCATTGACTACCACGAAAACAGTAAACGCGCAACCTACGCCAACCGGCAGTACTGTATCGACAATCCCCAGAAATTCGTCGGTTACGGGCCCAATGTCTGGGGCCTGACCGCCGGTGACGGGCCGGGCTACGCCGAAGTGCGCTGGAATGGCAAAAAGCAGGTCTTCGATGGTTATTCGGCGCGTGGCGCGGCCATTGACTACCTCGTGGACGACGGTACCATTGCCCCGACCGCTGCGGTGAGTTCCATTGCTTTTGCGCCGGAGATCTGCCTGCCCGCGCTGGAAGCCATGTGGAATCGTTTTCCGGTCGGACCTTACGGCTTCTTCGACGGCTACAACGAGACCTTTACCTGGGCGGACCAGACCCAGAACGGACAGCCGGGATTGCCCTATTGGGTGGATGTGGACTACCTTGGCATCGACCAGGGTCCCATCGTGCTGATGCTGGAAAATTACCGCTCCGGCTTCCTGTGGAAGCTGATGCAAAAGAATCCCTACATCGTCACCGGGCTGCGTAAGGCCGGTTTCACCGGTGGCTGGCTGGACCAGTCCACCCTGACCACGGAGAAAGAGGCGTCGGGCCGGAAATTCTCGTTGCCCAATCCGGAGGTGCCGCTGGAACCCGAGGGTTTTTTCAAGCCGGAAATTTATCAGGATGTGGCGGGTAATAAACTGCCATACCAGCTGATGGAACCGAAAAAGAACGCCCTGCTACCCGCTGCCGAATCGAAGTACCCCTTGGTGGTATTCCTGCACGGTTCCGGCGAGCGCGGTACGGATAATGCCGCGCAGATGCGCAACGGCGTATTCGCCTTTTGTGAAAAAGAAATACGGGAAACACACCCCTGCTATTTACTGGTGCCGCAGTGCCCGCCGGAGGAGGTTTGGGGCGGCGTCACCCGCGACTGGCAGCAGGTGACTTTCAACGAAGCAACCTATAGCCGGCCGGGTAAAATGGTCATCGAGCTGATCGAGCGTACCCTGCGGGCCAATCCGGACATCGACCCGAAGCGCATTTACATCACCGGCCTGTCCATGGGCGGTTTCGGTACGTTCGACCTGATGATGCGCAAGCCGAACCTGTTTGCCGCCGGCCTGCCCCTCTGCGGGGGCGCGGATCCGACCCAGGCGAACCTCATCAAGGGCATCCCGATCTGGGCCTTCCATGGCCGCCTCGATGATGCAGTGTTCCCTAAATATGACTGGCAGATCGTAGAGGCCCTGAAAAAAGCGGGCAGTTCCGTCAAATACACCGAATACTCCACCCTCCGGCACAATATCTGGGACGTGACCTATTATAATCCGGCGGTACTGGAGTGGTTATTTGCCCAGCATAAATGAAGCCGGGCGTTTTTTCAATTGATCTAAAGCATTGCACATGACCCGCAACATAGCAGTATTTGCCCTCCTTTTGGCCAGTATGGGCCTGTCTTCCTTCCTCTGTACCCGGGCGCCGGCGGTACAAATGGAAAAATCACCCACTGTGGCACCCGTACTCGGAAACGCGCTTGACCGCCGTGTGGATTCCCTGCTGCGGCTGATGACGCTGGAAGAAAAAATCGGCCAGATGACGCTGTACACCACCGATTGGGGCGCCACCGGGCCGACCATCCGCGAAGGCTACACCAAGGATATTCGCTCCGGCGCCTGCGGCGCCTTATTCAACAGCCACACCGTCAAGTTCACCCGCGAACTGCAACGCATCGCCGTCGAGGAGACCCGGCTGAAAATCCCGCTTATCTTTGGCTACGACGTGATCCACGGCTACAAGACCATCTTCCCCATGCCCCTGGCCGAAGCGGCCAGCTGGGATCTGCCGGCCATCGAACGCGCGGCCCGGGTGGCCGCCATCGAATCCACGGCGGCCGGCCTGAACTGGACTTTCGCCCCGATGGTCGACGTGGGCCGCGATCCCCGTTGGGGCCGCGTCATGGAAGGCGCCGGCGAGGATACCTACCTCGGCAGCCGGATCGCCGAAGCGCGGGTGCGCGGCTTCCAGGGCAAGGGCCTGGGCCAGCCCGATGCGATGATGGCCTGCGTGAAACACTACGCCGGCTACGGCGCGCCCATCGCCGGGCGCGAGTACGGCAGCGTGGACATGAGCGAGCGTTATTTCCGGGAATACTACCTGCCCACCTACGAAGCCGCCGTTAAAGCCGGCGCAGCTACGGTCATGACCTCTTTCAACGACTACAACGGCGTGCCGGCCACCGGCAACAAATACCTGCTGACCGATGTGCTGCGCAACGAATGGAAATTCCAGGGCTTTGTAGTCACCGACTACACCTCCATCAACGAAATGGTCAACCACGGGGTAGTGGCCGACGACAAGGCAGCCGGTGAACTGGCGGCCAATGCCGGCGTGGACATGGATATGCAAGGCGCTGTATTTCAACGCTTTCTGGCCCAATCAGTCCGGGAAGGCAAGGTGCCGCTCACCCAGATCGACGAAGCGACCCGCCGGATTTTACGTTTGAAATTCGAATTGGGACTTTTTGAAAACCCGTATAAATTCAACGACGAGCAGCGGGAAAAAACGCAGATCCTGAGCAAGGCCCACCGCGACGACGCGCGCATGATGGCCAGGAAAAGCATCGTACTGCTGAAAAACGAAAACAAGGTGCTACCGCTTCGTAAAGGGGCTAAAATTGCGTTGATCGGGCCGCTGGCCGATAACCAGAGCGAGCTCATGGGCAACTGGAG
>JBKJKS010000586.1:0-10118 GCA_046597295.1 Saprospiraceae bacterium | reverse complement strand
GGCGCCGGCCTGCTGGGGGAGCTGCCCGTACCGCTGGCGGAAACGGACTTTTTACAACTGCTCAAGCGACAGCTGCGGGCAGGCTGCATCCGGCACACGGCCTTACTGGATAAACCGGTGCAAAAAGTAGCGGTTTGTGGCGGTAGCGGCAGCTTTTTACTGCCCGAAGCCCTGCGGGTAGCGGCCGACGTTTTCGTCACCGCCGACTTCAAATACCATGAATTTTTCGATGCCGACGCTCAGATCCTGATCGCCGATGTGGGTCACTACGAGTCCGAACAGTTCACCATTGAGCTGTTATATGATATTATCCGGGAAAAATTCCCTACTTTTGCGCTCCATTGCACGGATTTAAACACGAATCCCGTGTTTTACGCTTAAAAGCCCTTGAAAACCGCCTGACCAATCATTTATTCATTCATTCACCCACCGATATAGAATGGCTGTCGAAGCATCCGTTGCCGAAAAACTACACATGCTGTGGAACCTGCAGCAAATCGATTCCCAACTGGACGAGATCCAAATCCTGAAAGGCGAGCTGCCCATGGAGGTAGCCGATCTGGAGGATGAAATCGCCGGTCTGGATACCCGTATCAAAAAACTGAAAGCCAACCTGAAAGAAAGCGAGCAGGAAATCAGCAAGATGCAGGGCACCAGTAAAGAAGCTGACGCGAACATCAAGCGTTATCAGAAGCAGCTGGAAGAGGTCAAGAACAACCGGGAGTACGAAGCGCTGCAAAAAGAGATTGAACTGGCCAAACTGGACATCCAGCTGATGGACAAGAAAGTGAAAGAGGCAAAGGGCCAGTTGGACCTGAAGAAGGACAGCGTCACCGTAGCTGAAGCCCGTTTCGATGCGAAACAGGGCGAGCTGGACGCCAAAAAAGTGGAACTGCAAAGTATTATTGAAAAGACGGAGCAGGAGGAAACCAAACTGCGCAACCAGAGTGAAAAAGCGCGCCAGGGTATTGAAGAGCGCCTGCTGAAAGCCTACGATAAAACCCGACGCACCTACCGCAACGGCCTTTCCGTAGTAACCGTGGAGCGGAACTCCTGCGGCGGCTGCTTTAACAACGTGCCGCCCCAGGTGCAGTTGGAGATTGGTCTGCATAAAAAAATACTCGCCTGCGAACACTGCGGCCGCGTCCTGGTGGACACTTCCATCGCCCATCCGGAGTCCGTGGTGGAGGCCTAGGCTGTTAACAGCATATTAAATTCTCCCCAGGCCTCCCGGAATATAGCGTTCCGGGAGGCCTTTTTAATGATTTTTCGACAGTTGCGCAGTTTTTCGTCGTAAATTTTGTTAAATGTATTCGCCAATTCGCAGTATCTCCGTTTCTTGCATTGTTCTTTTAATATATATTGTTTCAACGCCGCGCCAATGTTCCCGTATCGGTTACGCCTTCTGCTCATTTTTCTCTCTTTTCTGCTCGTCCGCACGATTGGTCACTCGCAAGATTTTATCGTGTATGACAGTTTGCCGCAGTTGGAAGAGCGTGTTCGTCAGAATGACGAGAACACCACCCTGGTCATCAACTTTTGGGCCACCTGGTGCAAGCCTTGCGTGGAAGAGTTGCCCTCCTTCGATGAACTCAGCCAACAGTATGCCGGCCAAAACGTACAAGTGCTGCTGGTCAGCCTCGACTTTAAAAGCAAACTGCAGACCGGTTTTATCCCTTTTTTGAAGGCGCATCAGTTGAAGTCGGAAGTTATCCTGTTTGCCGATCAGGATGCCAACAACTGGATACCACGTATTCATGAAGCCTGGGATGGCGCTATACCGGCCACCATTGTCCTCCGTGGCAGCACCAAAATGTTCCATACCGGTAAGTTCGAGAACTACGATGACCTGGAAACATTTGTGCAACCTTTCCTCAGCGTCATTGATGCGCCATCACCCGCCGTCATGTTTTCGCCGGTCCCCGCAGTATTGTCTTCAAAAAACTGATTCCAGTTTGCTTTGCGTTTTTAGGCATCCCAGCCAGCAGTCCCTATTTTCCTATTCCGATTATATTTAATATCTTCTTTATCCATGAAAAAGCTGTCCCTTTTGGTTATCGTATTGGCTGGTATCAGCCTGTTTTTTTTTAGCGCCGTTCAAAAAAACGTATACGTAGTTGGTGATCAGGCAGCTGACTTTTCGTTGATGAATGTGGACGGTAAACCGGTAGCGCTCGCCGATTTTAAAAATGCGAAGGGTTTTATCGTAGTTTTTACCTGCAACCACTGCCCTTTTGCCCAGTTGTATGAACAGCGCGTGATTGACCTCAGTAAAAAATATGCGCCCAAGGGCTTCCCACTGATCGCCATCAATCCGAACAGCCCGGTCGTCGTCTGGGAAGACAGCTTTGAGGAAATGCAGAAACGGGCAAAAGCTAAAAAATATCCCTTCCCTTACTTGTTCGACGAAGACCAGAAGGTGTATCCGAAATTCGGCGCAACCCGTACCCCACACGTATTTGTGCTGGACTCCTCCCTGGTCGTCCGCTACATTGGCGCCATCGACGACAATCCGGAATCGCAGGGCGATATAAAACGCAACTGGGTAGAGGATGCCGTGGATGCGCTGCTCCGCGGAGAACAGCCAAATCCCGATTTCACGCGCGCAGTGGGCTGCACCGTGAAGAAGAAGCCGGAATAGTTCCTACCCCTTTTCCGCTTGATTGGTCAGTCGGCACGCTGTACCCTTTCCCAAAGAACAGACTGCCGGCCACGCACATAGCGCAGGAACCCGGCGTACTGCGCATAGTTCATCATGCAAAAATAGTAGGGTACAAAAAGGGCTTTGAGCCGCAGTTTGCGCTGCTCCAATAAATAACCGGCCCAGGCAGCGGTATAGAACAGGATTTGCCCAAACAAAATCCAGGCATACAGGTTACTTTGCCTGGCCAGATAGAGGTTGGTGATCAGTATGACCGGCAGTAAAGCCGGGGCGATCGTCCATCGCAGCACCCGATGCGATATATACTGGAAGGACAGCAGGCCATAGCGAAAAACATTGAGCAGGGCGGCCAGTCGGACGATCGCCTGCCAACTGCCCGCCGCAATCCGGATTTTGCGCTTCAGTTCCTCGTGCACCGAAGCCGAAGAGCTCTCTACCGCAAAGGCGCCCGGTTCGTACTGCACCCGATAGCCCTGTTGGGCAATCCGCATCGTCAGGTAAAAATCTTCCACAATCGTGTCCGCCGGCACATCTTCGTAGGCTTCCCGACGAAAGGCAAACAGTTCGCCGGCTGCCCCTACCACCGTCCAGAGTTGCGCATCCCAGCGCTTCAGCTGGCTTTCGTATTTCCAGTAAATTCCCTCCCCGGCGCTACTGGCATCGTCCTTTTCGCGCAGTGAAATTCGTTTTTCTCCTGCCACTGCTCCTACCTGCGGGTCAGTAAAATGCCGCATGAGCCGACGCAGGGCTTCCGGATTAACCAACGTATTTGCATCGGTACTAACCACAAATGGCGCAGTGCTCAAATGCATAGCCCGTTGAAAAGCGGCGATCTTGCCCTGCCTTTCCGGTTGGTGTAATAGTTCCCAGCGTACATCGGGCGGGTATGAATAGGTGGAGACCAGGGCCGGCGTACCATCGTCAGAGCCATCGGTGACGAATACAAAACGGACGCGATCGCGCGGATAGTCAAGCGAAAGCGAGTTGGCAATCTTATGTGGTATCCACTTCGCCTCGTTGTAAGCGCATACGACAAACATGACTTCCGGCCATTCTTCAGCGACCGGCGTGGAGCGGGCCAGAGCGGGATTTGTTTTGAGCCGGAGGAGCACCCATAAAAGCATGGCGTATCCCAAATAGGCGTAAAACAACGTGACAAGACTGAACCAAAACAGGGTGGTGATCGCGGCGTGCATGGAGGAGCGGGATGATAATGGTCGAGTGGCCGCATACGTCGGCGGATGGCCGGGCAAAAGTAAAGCAGAAAAAATCTACAATTTTCCGCAGTGCGGGGGAAAGTGAGAAATCCGGGTCAATTGGACGGAATAAACCCACCTTTAGTACCTACTAAAAATTTTTTTTGCCGGGTAAAAATTTAATGCCGAAAAAAATAATCAACAACTTTTATATTCAATCGATTGATTTAAAAGCGATTATTAGCATATTTTTTTATCAGATGATGTTATTCCATACTATCACCGTTCAAGTATTCTGTCGCTGGCCCTTTGAAATTTGCAGTGCCCCCCCTAACTTTGTAACAAAGGATGCACACACTGCTCGCCAATAAGCATAGCGCTGACCGAATTTCTGTTTGGTCCAATTTTTTTAATCCATATTTGGCATTCTTCGACTGAATTGGCTGTTCTCCCCCCTAAGGAAAATCAGCTTCTCTACCTGTGGGTGGCGACTTTCCTTGTCCTCTTTTAACATAAAGAACAATTAGCCCAGTGTTTTCAAGACTTAACCCTTGAGAATTATGTGTTTGGCTTAGTTATTGACCCATAAGTTGGGCCGTGTCCACCGGGGCATGATTTTTTTTAATCACCTTTTGAACGTCAAAAAACGAGTTAATCATGCGTAAAAAAGCACTCATCATTGAGGAAAGTGACAGCCTGCGGCATTTGCTCAGCAGCTTTCTGGCCAAGGAGTTCGAGGCAGTAGGCGTACGGAGTGGCTTTGAAGCCATGATCTGCCTGCACAACGGCTTTATTCCCGATATCATCGTAAACGGTAAAGGCAAATCGACCACCGAAGGATTGCAGTTCTTATCCAATTTGAATTGCAGCGGCATGTTTGGTTCCATACCTGTAGTGGTGATCGGCACACCGGAGACGGAGGAGGAAGAACAAAGTTTCCGACAGTCGGGCGCTATGGACTATTTCCGCAAGCCCTTTAATCCCGTTGCTCTGCAGAACCGAATACTCCAGATTCTTAATTAATAGCGCGTTACCTCCCTGCGTATGCGGTGAGGTTTTTTTGGCAATACCCCCCAACAGTATTTGACAAGAAACAAACGCTTTTTTTTATGCAACTTCACTGCACTATTCCAGCACAAAAAAATACTAAGCGGACCATGCTTTTTATGGGCTTCGAAACTGATTTCGACGCCTATATCCTGAATTTTCCCTATCACTCCGCAACGATCCAGTATCAGGTCGCCGATCATGCCGCCTCTACCTTACAATGGTTGGAAGACGAGGACGATGACAATCTGCCCTTTGCGATATTTTGTAAATTATCCTGGCTGAAGGCCGACAATTTTGCTTTCTCCCGGAAAATTATGGCCCACCCTTTGTTGCGTCAAACGCCCATTGTAGCGCTGGGCTGCGAAGACCTGATCATCGATCCGTTATTCATGCGTAAAAATGGCATTGATGACTGCTATAAAATACCGGTAGCGTGGCATACGCTGCAAATGCGGGTAGAATTCCTGGAACGGCATAAATCGGCCTTGCTGGAACAAGGCCAACAAGTATTGCCAGAAAAATTCGAATTTAAAATTCCATTGAGCAAAAGGATATTCGATGTCATCGGCGCCAGTATGGGTCTGCTTATTTCCGCTCCTATCTGGATTCTGGTCGGCGTCGCGATCAAACTGGAGTCTAAAGGCCCTATTTTTTACAAATCGAAGCGGGTGGGCGCAGGCTATCACATTTTTGATTTTTTGAAATTCCGGTCCATGCGCTCGGATGCCGATGCCCAGTTGAATAATCTGCGCCACCTGAATCAATATCAAGGGGGTGGACCAGGAACATCCATTTTTGTGAAATTCAACCACGATCCCCGCGTGACCACCGTAGGGCGGTTCATTCGGAAATACAGCATCGATGAACTACCGCAACTGATCAACGTGCTGAAGGGCGATATGTCCCTGGTGGGCAACCGCCCATTGCCGGCCTATGAAGCGGAAATGCTGACCGGCAATGACTGGAGCGCCCGTTTTCTGGCGCCGGCCGGCCTGACCGGTCTCTGGCAGGTGACCAAGCGCGGGCAGAATAATATGAAGGCCGAGGAGCGTATTGCCCTCGACATCGCCTACTCGAAAGACTATTCGCTGCTGGCCGATATGGGCATTATTTTCAAAACCTTTAATGCAATAGTACAGAAGGAAACCGTCTGACCAATGACTGGTCAGCAAACCTTCTTCGGCCATGATCGTCATTTCTGTGAAAATGATGGTCATGGCTTTTTTCAAATACCTGCCCATACCCGGCCGATGCCCGCTTCACTCGTCTCGATCATTACTGTTAACTACAATCAAACCGAAGTGACCTGTGCCCTGCTGGATAGTATCCGGCGGCAGCCTTACCGGGCGGTGGAAGTTATTGTGGTCGATAACGGCAGCCGGGACGATCCCGGACCGGTGCTCGCCCACCGCTATCCGGAAGTCCGGTATGTACGCAGTGCGCGCAACCTGGGTTTTGCCGGCGGCAACAATTTGGGCCTCCAGATAGCCCAGGGCGACTATCTGTTCCTGGTCAACAATGACGCAGAACTGGTCGACGATTGCATAGCCCGGCTGGTCGATTGGCTGGCACAAACACCCGGCAGCGGTGTAGTCAGTCCCCTTATTTGTTATTTTCCGACCTCCGGGCAGGAACAGGACTTGATACAATACGCCGGCATGACCCCCCTGCATGCGGTGACTGCCCGCAACCGGCTGATCGGCCATCAGGAAATGGATCGCGGTCAATTCAGCCAGCCCACACCCACCGCTTATGCGCATGGGGCGGCCATGATGTTGCCCCGCACCGTAGTGGATCGGGTAGGCCCCATGGCGGAGGAATTCTTTCTCTATTATGAAGAGTTGGACTGGTGTGCACGGATACGGCAGGCGGGGTATACGATCTGGGTGGAGCCGCGGGCCCGCGTGTACCATAAGGAAAGTCTGACCGTACAAGCCCTCGGAGCATTAAAAACCTACTACCTCAACCGCAACCGCATCCAGTTTATGCGTCGCCACCACGGCGGCTGGCGGCTGGGCCTTTTTTACGTCTATTTATGGACGGTGCTCGTACCAAAGAACATGCTTGCACTCTCTTTACGGGGGGAATGGGCGAACTTGCGGGCCTTCCGACAGGGAGTGCTGTGGAATTTTGGAGCGAAAAGCAATGAGTGGGAGGCGCAAAATGCCCCCACGACCGCTGAGCACGGAGAGGCTGCGCATTTAAAGAAATCAACCGTCTACTTTTGATTCAGTAATATGACTTACCTGCACGCCATTTTTGGTATTCTGGCCGCATTGATGGTTCTCCAGCTGGTTTATCCATTCGTGACGGTGCTGGCGGCACGTCTATTCGGGCGGGAACGCCTGCCCAGAAAAGACCGGCCCGAACGGCAGTACGACTATGCCTGCATCGTAACCGCCTACCGTAACAGTGCCATCGCCAAACCGCTGGTGGAATCGCTGCTTCGGCAAACCTACCCGCACCTGACCGTCTACGTCGTGGCCGACGAATGTCCGGACTTTGACTTCGCCATCCATGATGAGCGTTTCGTTTTGCTTCAACCGCCGGCGCCTTTGCGCCTGAAAGCTAAAAGCATTATCCAGGCGATAGAACAGTACCGCCGTCCGCACGATTATACAGTCGTTCTGGATGCCGACAACCTGGCGCATCCGCAGTTCCTGGCCGAGATAAACCGCTATGCCAACGCCGGTTATGTCTGCATACAGGGGCAGCGCACGGCGAAAAATCTGGATACAACCTACGCGGCGCTCGATTCGATGGGCGAGCATTATAAAAACTATCTGGAGCGCTACGTGCCCTACCTGCTGGGAGGCTCTGCGGTGATATCGGGATCGGGCATGGCCACGCAGACCGACGTGTATCGTGCCTATCTCGCCGCGCCGGAAATACAGCAAGGCCAGAACCAGTGGAAGAAAATGCTGCAGGAAGATAAAATCCTGCAAAACTTTCTGCTGCGGCAGAATCACCGGATCGCTTACGCGCGGCAGGCCATTGTGTACGACGAAAAGGTGGAAACCGGGTCGGCGGTGGCGGTGCAGCGCAGCCGCTGGCTGTACTCTTACTTCCAAAACCTGCCGAACTCCGCCGGCCTGATGCTGCGCGGTCTGACCCGGGGCAGTTGGAACCAATGTTATTTCGGTTTTGTCACGCTTGTTCTGCCCATGTTTATCCAACTGGGCGCGGCCTGCGGATTAGCGCTGCTGGGCCTTTTCCTCTCGCCGTGGTGGTCCCTGGCCCTGCTGCTCTCGGTCGGCCTTTTCTCGCTCAATATCCTGTGGACTTTGCGGCTGGATGCTGCGCCGCCGGCCGTGTGGGCAGCGCTTTGGCAGGTGCCGAAATTTGTGGGCCGTCAATTCGCGGGGCTGTTCCGGATGCGCGATCCAAACAAGAATTTCCAGCATACGGAACACAAAAAATACGTCTCGGTCGAGGAAATACTGGATAAACCGTGAGTGCAGCCCCGGAGAAAATAGAATACCTGGACTTCGCCAAAGGGTACGCGATCTTCACCATCGTGCTGTACCACGCGCTGCAAAGGGTCGCCCTGCCCCCATTGCTGAGCGCGGGCATCGTGTTCGGAGGCACCGGCGTCCACCTTTTTTTTCTGCTGTCCGGATTTGGGCTGGCCTGGTCGAAGGCAGTGCTCACGCCCGTTCAATTCTATCGCCGCCGCTTGACGAAAGTCTGGTTACCCTATGTGCTGGCGCTGACGATTAGTCTGCTGGCTGCCCTGGTTTTCGACCTGTTTCCCGATCGCTGGGATGCCTGGCTGGCCGGTATCGGCCTGTATCAGATGTTCTATGAACCCTATGTGCAGAGTTTCGGCGGGCATTTCTGGTTCATCAGCACCATCGTCCAGTTTTATCTGATCTTCCCACTGCTGAGAAAAATCCAGGTAAAAATGGCCGATAACCGCCCCTTTTTCCTACTCTTGCTCACGGTTTCGGTGGCCTGGTGGGTGTTGGTGTTTTGGCTTGATAAAGGCGCACTGCGCTCCTGGAACAGTTGTTTTCTCCAGTTTTTATGGGAGTTTGGCCTGGGTATGGTCCTGGCCGACGCAATGCGGAATCAGGCGTACGGAATCAGGAAAATAGGAACTGCCGCCCGGAAATACTGGTGGGGCTTTTTGCCCGTTGGCTTGCTCTTTACGGCGGGCATGGTTGGCATGATCCTGAAAATGGGGGCCGCCGGGCGCATTTTCAACGACGTGCCGGCCCTGCTGGGTTATGCGGCGCTGAGCCTGTTCCTGTACTTTTTAGGAGACCACCTGTTCCCGCTCCTGAAGCGGTTTTTCCTGTGGATAAACGGATTTTCTTTTTCCCTCTACCTGATCCATGTACTGGTGCTGGACGGCTACCTGCGCTGGCTACCTGTGGCTCCGCTGTGGTGGCAGGCGCTGCTCTATCTACCCCTGGCCCTGCTGGCCGGCCGGGCTTTCGAACCCATCAGCCGCTGGTGGACGGGCCTATTTGAAAAACCAGTGGCCGCCCGCATATGAAGCGTTGGTTGGCTGTTTCGCTGGCGATGAACGCCCTGCTGCTGGCGGCAGCTATATTTGCGCTGCAGCGGCTGGGCGGTTGGCAGTACACGCTGCATCGCCTGCAGCACAGCGAATCCGGACTATACCAGCACCGTCGGCAGCTGTTCGAGCAACTGCCGACCCAAGCCGGCGCGATCATTCTTTTAGGCGATAGCCAGACGGCATTGTGCGAATGGCGGGAGCTGATGGGCGATTCTTTGCCAATTTTAAACCGGGGGATCGTAGGCGATCAGGTGGACGGCGTGGCGAACCGGCTGGCGGAAATACTCCGCCACCGACCGGCTAAAATATTCCTGCTGGTGGGCGTGAACGACCTGCTATTGGGCAAAACTGCCGTGGATGTCGAAATACGGTACCGCGCATTGGTGCAAAAAATAAGGGCCGATTCACCGGCTACCCAGCTCTTTTTGGAGAGTGTTTTGCCAGTGAACAATGTCATTAAGAATATAGGTATCAGCAATACCCAGATACTGGACCTGAATGTCCGCATCGCCCGAATCGCCCGGGGCCATACTTTGCCTTTTGTAGATATTTACGGCCCGTTGACGGATCCGGCAGGCAACCTGGCTGCCCGGTTTACCGAAGACGGCCTGCACCTGAATGGCGCGGGTTATGCGGTCTGGCAACAACAATTGAAACCTTTTTTCAAGAAATATTAGTCAATAAA
>JBKJKS010000178.1:0-3452 GCA_046597295.1 Saprospiraceae bacterium | reverse complement strand
ATCGCTCCGGATACCTACTCCGTGCGGGTGCAGGTGACGGGTCTGGCCTCCTTTGAGCAGTCCGGTTTCGTGCTGGAGCCCGGCAACGCTTACACCCTCGAGATCGCCCTGGCTTTCGTTAAAAAGCAGTAGGATCGTTATTCCATTTTTATTGGTTCGTTAACCTGATCGGTTATGCACTTGCTGTGTGGGTATTTTCTGCTATTGTTGCCGCTCTGCGGACTGGCCCAATCAAAAACGGATCGGCTGATCTTGTCTACTGAACAGCAGCGCTTCGCCTGTATGGTTGGCCGGGACACCGCAGCCCTGCGGCCCCTGCTGGCCGATGACCTGGTGTACATCCACTCCAATGCTTTGCAGGAGAATAAAGCTGCCCACCTGTCGGCCATCGCGACCGGGCGGCTGGTGTATGAAAACATGCAGCGCGAGACGGCGCGAGTGCGGCGCTACGGCAAAACCGCCCTGACCAGCGGCATTGTCCGGGTGAAGGGGATTCTGAACGGCACACCCTTCGACATCCGGCTTTTTTATACCGGTATTTACCGGCGGAAAAATGGGCATTGGCAGCTGGTCAATTGGCAAAGTACGCGCCTACAGTAGGGTAGGGGGCGCTACGCCGCCACCTGCTTGATCTGATCCGCCCGAAACGAACGGATCGCATTCTTTTCCATATCATAGTAGCGCACCAAGATCAGCTGCGTACTCCGCTCCGCCCCCCGGGGCGGCTGAATGAACATATCCGGTTTTAACGTGCCGATAGCTTCGCGCACCTCGCCGTTCTGCTTCAGAAAGGAAAAACGCACCGAGCCCTTGTGCAGGGCCTGGTGCAGCAACAGGACTTTCCAGGCCGCGATCTGACAATCGGCCAGGGAGGTGACCGGGCTTTTTCGTCGGATGGCCCAGGCCAGTTTCATCACGTCCGATCGGTTTATTTTGAACTTGCTCATCGCCATACTTCGTTTTTGTGTTTTATACAAAATTAACCTAAAAACAAACAAAAAACAAGTATATTAAAACGAATTGTTTGGTTTAACAAAACGTTCGTACTGTACCGGCGGGCGGAGCCGCTGCGGCTTATTCAGCTCCATCCTGGAAATTTTTCGAGGTGCAAGGCAGCTAAACCCGCCGGCACGTGATCAAACCGGTCTACCTTTGCCGGCCCGTTGCTCAAATCACATACCGACGATGTCCACCACCACGACGCGACAAAAAACAGCCTTCACATCCGCTTCCCTTGACCCCGCGATTTTAGAAAAAGCCTTCCGCCTCCTGGCCACCGCCAAGGCCCTGACCGACCTGTACGAAGCCCACTTCAAGTTCGTCAGCAAGTATGTCCACGCGACCTCGCGGGGGCATGAAGCCATCCAACTGGCCGTCGGCCTGCAGCTGTTGCCGCAGGACTACGCTTACCCCTACTACCGGGACGACAGCATGTTGCTGGGGATGGGGCTCAGCCCCTACCAGCTGATGCTCCAGCTGCTCGCCAAGCGCGACGACCCGTTCTCCGGCGGGCGCTCCTATTACTGCCACCCCAGTCTGCGTGATGCCGACAAGCCTAAAATACCCCACCAGAGCAGTGCCACGGGGATGCAGGCTATCCCGGCGACGGGCGCGGCTCTGGGCTTCTGGTACCGGGAAAAGATGGCGGAAAACGGTGAGCCAGTTGATCCGGCCTATCCTTCCGTCGAAAAACCCGTCGTGCTCTGCTCGCTGGGCGACGCCTCGGTCACCGAAGGCGAGGTCGCCGAAGCTTTTCAAATGGCCGTGCTGAAAAAACTGCCGATCCTCTACCTCGTGCAGGACAATGGCTGGGATATTTCGGCCAATGCCGCCGAAACTCGCGTGGCCAATGCCGCGGAATACGCCCGGGGGTTTCCCGGCCTGGAAACGGTCAGTATCGAGGGTAATGACTTCCTGCTCTGCTGGCGGACGGTGCAGACGATTCTGCAAACCATCCGCCGCGAGCGCCGCCCGTTCCTGCTCCACGTCCGGGTACCCCTGCTCAATCACCATACCTCTGGTGTGCGCAAAGAGTGGTACCGCGACGACCTGGAAGAGCATTCTACCCGCGATCCTTTTCCGTTGCTGAAAAACGCGCTGTTAGCCAACGGTTTTTCTGATGCTGACCTGCAAAAAATGGAAGAGGAAGCCACCACGCTGGTGGCGGTAGACTTCGAACGGGCCAGACAGGCCGAAGATCCCCGTCCGGAAGACCTGCTGACCCATGATTTTGCGCCGACGCCGGTGCTGACCGAAACGGGCGAACGCGCGCCCCGGGACCGGGAGTCGAAGGTCATGGTCGACAGCGCGCTCTTCGCGGTGGAAGAGTTGATGCGGGCGCATCCGGAATGCCTGTTGTACGGTCAGGATGTCGGCCGCCGCCTCGGCGGCGTATTCCGGGAAGCAGCGACGCTGGCCGAAAAGTTCGGCGATCACCGGGTGTTCAACACCCCCATCCAGGAGGCCTTTATCGTGGGCAGCACGGTGGGTATGAGCGCAGTAGGCCTGAAGCCCATCGTGGAAGTGCAGTTCGCCGACTACATCTGGCCGGGCCTGAACCAGTTGTTCACCGAGGTGAGCCGCAGCTGCTACCTCTCCAACGGCAAATGGCCGGTGGGCTGCATTATCCGGGTGCCCATCGGCGCCTACGGCAGCGGCGGCCCTTACCACAGCAGCAGCGTAGAAAGCGTGCTGACCAACATCCGGGGCATCAAGATCGCTTACCCCAGCACCGGCGCCGACCTGAAAGGATTAATGAAATCCGCCTATTCCGACCCCAATCCGGTGATCATGCTGGAGCATAAAGGCTTGTACTGGAGCAAAGTGCGTGGCACGGAGGCGGCCCGCACCATCGAACCGGACGCCGATTACTGCATTCCGTTCGGTCTGGCGCGGGTAGCGCTGAATGCCGATCCGGCGGCGGTGGAACGGGGCGAAACGCTGGTGGTGGTCACCTACGGCATGGGCGTACACTGGGCCCTGAACGCCGCCCGGAAACATCCGGGACAGGTGGAAGTACTGGACCTGCGCACCCTTTACCCGCTGGACGAAGCCGCTATGTTCAACGCTGCCCGGAAGCACGGGCGGGTGCTGGTGGTCACCGAAGAGCCCGTGCACAACACCTTTGCCCAGAGCCTGGCCGCCCGGATCGGTGAACATTGTTTTCAGTGGCTCGATGCCCCGGTGCGGACCATCGGAGCGGTCAACATGCCCGCCGTGCCGCTGAATTCGGTGCTGGAGGAGGCCATGATCCCTTCCGCCGAAAGGGTAGCCAGCGCCATCGGCGATCTGCTGGCCTGGTAAAAATCAGCCTTACCGGCAGCCGCATTGCCCGATCACTTTCTTGCTGATCATTTCTTTGGTTTTCAAATTGTACAGGGTGACCTCACCGGTATAGTCGTTCAGCGCCTTGGCATCCCGCACCGTGCCCTTGGGATCTACATTTGCGCTGA
>JBKJKS010000105.1:0-8424 GCA_046597295.1 Saprospiraceae bacterium | reverse complement strand
ACCGACGCAAAGGCGGTGCTGGGCGAACGGTTTGAGCCGCTGGAATTTGTGTAGTGGATTTCCTAACCGGTCACCGTCTGTCGCTTCGCGTACGAATCGAAAAACCCCCACCAGCGCATTTGCAGCACACCGAGAATGCCCTCGCGCACGATTTTCAGGGACATTTTCGAAACGCCAAACTCGCGGTCCTTGAAGGTGATGGGCACCTCGCGGATGATAAAGCCCAATTCCCAGGCGGCGAACTTCATTTCGATCTGGAAGGCATAACCGACGAAGTGAATTTTATCCAGGTCGATGGTTTCCAGCACCTTGCGCCGCCAGCAGACGAAGCCGGCAGTGGGGTCGGAGACGGGCATCCAGGTAATCAGGCGGGTGTACAAAGAACCGCCGCGGGAGTAAAAGTGTCGCTCCCAAGGCCAGTTCTCCACGTATCCGCCCCGGCAGTAGCGCGACCCGACGGCGACATCTGCTCCGTCGTTGCGGCATTTTGCCAGCAGCCGCGGCAGGTCGGCGGGATTGTGTGAAAAGTCGGCGTCCATCTCAATCAGGTAATCGTAGTTCCGCTCCAGCCCCCAGCGAAACCCGGCGATATAAGCCGTTCCCAGGCCGAGTTTGCCACTGCGCTCGTGCAGGTGTAATCGCCCGGCATAAGCGCCGGCCTGTAGATCCCGCACGATCTGGGCCGTGCCATCGGGCGACCCGTCGTCGACGATGAGCACGTGAAAGCTTTCGGCCAGGCTGAACACCGCCCGCACGATGGCTTCAATATTTTCCCGTTCGTTGTAAGTGGGTATGATGACGAGCACGGACACTAGGTTTATTTTACAAGGCGAACGCTATACCGAAAGCCAGTACGGAGGTAATGAGTCCGAACATAAAAAGATTGTAACAAATGCTCAGGTAACGATATTTTTTGGCCAGCACAATGCCGAGGAAGTATAAATCGCGGCTCATGGAACTGTAAAGAAATTCATGGTCTTTCAGCATTTCATTGACGCCCCATTGAAAGTCTTCGAGCGCCATGTTATAGAAGTTGCCAAAAAACAGCAGGTTGGCTTTGCGCTGCTTGATGGCTTCTTTGGTCACTTTCCCTTCGGTCACCTTCGGGCGGGTACTCAATGTGGCGAAGACCATGGAACCCAGGCAGGTGAAAGTGAGTAAAATACTCGGGATAATGAGTTTGGTGTTGTCCTGCAGTTTGGGCAACAGGTTGGACACCAGAATGGAAATGACGATTGCGTTGACCGAGAGCATCAGATTGGCCTTGCTGTCGGCCATGGCACTCAGGTTGGTGTGGGTGCGGTAGGTAGTGCGGTACATGGTTTCCACACCGCGTCCCATGCGCGAACTGTTGAGCTCCCGCTCACTCTCTTTCATGATTTTATCCAGATCCCTGGTGCCGGTTTTTTTCTTGTCATCCAGCAAAGCCATTTCCTCCACGGTTGGCGCCTTATCGGGGTGCAGGCGACGTTTTTGTTTGACCAGTTGTTGCACGTGTTTACCCTTGCGCTTGTCGAACAGCTGCTGCGCCACCGCCGTGTGGTAGTCGTGCGCCAGCATGAAGTTCAGTTCGAAATCCACCCAATCCTGCTCGCTCATTACGGTTTTGCGGGCCAGAATAAATTCCTGGCGCAGCTTGCCGGTACGATCCCAGTAGCTTTCCATACCCAGGTGACTGAGATCGGCATCGTCGATGATTTGTTCCAACAGATTTTGCGGTTGTTGCGGCACTTTGGTGGAGCGGATACAGGCGATAACGGTGGTCAGCTCCGAATCGCTGATTTTACCCTGCAAAAACTCTTGTGCATTCAACACGCTGCGCTCTTCATGGTCGAGCGGCCCTTGCGAATAACCCGTATCGTGGAACCAGGTCGCCAGTTGCAGGAGGAGCATCTCGCGTTCACCCAATTGAAAGCCTTCGCCAATGATGCGGGCGGCCGCTACGGTTTGCACCGTATGGTCCAGATCATGGAAAACGTATTCCGGCGAAATAAAACGGGCGAAAAAATCGGTGATGTAGGTTTCTGTTTCGTGCAGAAGTTGCTCTGGAGCAGTCATATCTGGGAGAGATTACAAGGTAGGCAGGCAAAGGTAAGCAGATTTCGATTGGCAGCGGAAAGCCTGTGCAGGTGGTTTCGCCGACAAAAAAATGGACAAAAGCGGAGCCATCCAGCCCGACGCGATGGTCTTCCCGGGTTCGAATTTTTCATTGTACAACGCCCATTTCGCGCCAGTCATCACTAGAAAGGTCCACGTCGGCGGGCTTGATTTCTTTAATCAATTCCCGGAGCCGGGGCCACTGTATACCGGCAGCGTGCAGATCACGGAAATCTTTTTGCAACACTTCCCACGAAGCGCCGCCCGCCAGAAAATCCTGGTACAGCGTTATGGCCTGCGCCCGGTCGCCGGGACCGTCGCGCAACAGCAGCGCATGGGCATGGTTGGTCTTCAGGAGGGCCGCATTGGTGTAGTCCGGTAAATAGGCGCTACGGTAGGCTTCGGCCTGCTCGGCAGTGCGAATGGCCTGCGAGCGGGCTGCCGAATCTTCCCGGCTCATGAACAGCAGGTAATAGGATTTGGTCAGTAGCGCATCGAGCCACTTGTACTGCCATTCCGCCGCCTGCTTTTCCCTGTTCAGGGCTTGTTCCGCGTAGCGTTGGGCGCGTTCGGTTTCGCGCAGGGCCGCCGCCCACTGGCCCAATGCGCTGTAGTGCCGATGGCGACGCTCGGCCACCAGGTAGCCAACCAGCAGCGTGTCCTGCGCCGGATATTTAGTCAACACCGTGGTGCGCAGGAGTGGTTCCAGCGCCGCCAACTGTGTACGGATTTCTGGCCGGTGTTCGCCCAGCCTTTGGAGGTCATACCAGGCCAGCGCAAACCAGTATTCATCAAAAACGTCTTCGTACTGGGCCAGCGCCTCCGCTGTCCGCCCTTCCAGCCAGCTGATCGGCCCAAAATAAAACGGGGGCAAACCTTCCTCCGACGCCGCTTCGAAATCGATACGCGCCGCATCGTTTTTACCCAGCAGCAGCAGCGTGGAGCCACGTTGCGCGTACAGATTCCACAAGACGTCCGGATCGATCGCGGCACTCGCCTGCGGATCGGAAATAGTCCGGATTCCTTCCGTATACGTGGCCAGCGCCGCTTCGAACTGGTTGGTGTTCAACTGGTAATTGCCCAGTTCGAGGTGACTAAGCGCCAGCAAATGCTGTCGGATGCCTTCATTACGAAATTTACCGGCAGACCCCAGCAACTGAATAGTCCGTCGGTAGAGGTTGGCGGCATGCGCACTACCCTGCTCGGCCTGCCCCCAGGCATAATAACTGTTCGCCAGGGCCAGGGTGGTGACTTCCAATTCCGAGCGGCTCTCCGGATAAAGGCGGAACAGGCTCCGGGCATCGGCCAGGGCCGACTCCAGCAGCCGGACCTGCCGGGCGTAGAGTTGGGTGGACTCGGCCTCGTACAGCGACCCGAGGATCTGCCAGCGCAACCTGGAATCGGGATCGAAGGGAATAACAACCGGCTCGGCAATGCCCGGGCACAACCGTTCGTCCAGGGTGGTCAGGCTACCGAACAGGGTGCAGAGGTAGTGCAGCTGCTGGGTATTCAGCAGGTCGTAATCGAGCAGCTGACGCAATTTATTCGGCAGTTCTTCCCCACTAAACAAGTCGTCCAACCGGGTGTCGCCTTTTACCTCCATCAGCCAGTTAACGAACAGCCGGGTGGCTGTCGGCAGATCGTCCCGGAGCAATGCGGTAAAAGCGCCCGCCTGCACGGCCTCGATGGGCTGATCAAAATTGCGGTTCATTTCAGCGACCACCTGGGTCGACCGGGTCGTATTGTTACGCAGCAGCCATTTCCAGCTGTAATCTTCATACAGCGCCAGCATGGTGCGGCGCTGAATGGTCCGAAAATCCTGGTCGAGGCGTTTATACAGTTCGAAGGCCCGTTGGCAGTAAATGCCTACCTGCTCGATGTTGTTGCTGTTGAGCGCTTGCTGCCGGTAAAATTCAAAAAAGGAGCGAATGAGCGGCCCGTCGTCCGAGCTGGCCAGCACCTCGAAATTGCGATCGTAGCTCAGCGCCGGCTCCAGGTTGTATTGCAGGATCTGGTCGGGGCTGAAGGCCGCCAGCTGCTTGTACCGCGTCTGGGCGGAGGCCCGGATGGTGTCCGGATCGAGCTGCCTTTCGAACAGGTTGTTGGTGTAGTCCAGATAGCGTAACCGGCTGCCGGTTTCGGTAAAGGCCAGTTGATGCACCCAAGGAGTAGCGGACGCGGAAGCATTTTTGAATTCAAAAACGAACTGCGCGTTCTGCGCGTCCCAAAAAATGACGTGACCGTCGTCGTAACCCGCTGCGATGGCCTGACCATCGGGCTGGAAGGCCAGCGAGACAATGATGTTGGTGCGAAAGGGACGTACGCTGGCTTGCTCATCGGCCAGTTTGTCCAGATCGAACACCCGCACGGTGCGACGATCGGAAAAGGCAATGTGGTCGCCCAGCGGCGAAACGGCGACCAGCTCGATGGGGTAGCCATGCAGCCGGACGGTGGACAGTGGCGCGGCGGGGATGGCAAAGTTCCAGATTTTGACCACGTTTTGCTGCTGCAGATAGTCGTTGACATTTTGCACCACGACCGCCAGTGCATTTCTATCGGGCAGGAAAGTCAATGATTTGAGCCGGTCAGAAAAAGCGCGTCTGGCGCGCAAAGCGCCATCGGGCAGGTGGCGGACGACCACCGAATCGGGGGTAACGGCGTAGGTCACGTACTCCCCGGCCGGATCGAAAGCGACGAGATGTAAGCCGGCTGTGCTGTCAGCCTCCACGGGAAAAGCCAGCCGCTGCCGGCGATCCGGATGAACGACCACCAGGGAATCATCTGTCGTGAAGTAGGCGAGCCAGTTGTTGGCGGCCACCAGATCGCCCGGGCTTTTATTGGTCACCCGCATCGTCCACTCCGCCGTGGCGGCGGGCACGGCATAGCGGGCAATTTCCTCTTCCGTTTCCCTGATAATATATTGGCCGTTCGGGCTGAGCCTGTCGGCTATATTGGACACGCCATACGCGACACTACGTTCGCTTTGCCGGTCCGCTAAAGCCCAGAGCTTGACCACGCCATAGGCATTGCAGGCCGCAAACCAGCGTCCGTCGGCTGAAAAAGTTCCTTCCAACGGGCTAAAGTAATCGCCCGGCTGCAGGAAGGCGCCGGCGTAGAACGTGTTATCGAAGGGGTCGATCAAAAACACCCGATTACCCCGGCCATCAATGTCGGGCATTATTTTAGCCACCAGATGAGCATCGGAGGCGATGCCGATCAGGCCAAGCGGGAAAGTCGTTTTGGGTTTCCAGGCGTTATATCGCCCCGGCTCGGCCGGGAGCTGGTAAAAGCTGGCCGTCAGCTCGTGGGCCACCAGCACGGCTTCCTGCTCCGGAAAAAGTAAAACGCTGCGTTCCAGACCATCGCTGGCATTCACGGTATCCGGTTCGAAATGAATGATCCGCACGCGTTGCCAGGGAGTGCCATCACCCTGTTTTTTACAAACGACCACGCTGTCCCTATAGCCCAGCCAGAGTGTAGCGGCATGCAGGGCAAAGGCGGTCGGCGCCTCCGTCAGTCCGGAGACGACGGTGACCGGCATGGGCGGTTTAACGACGTTGGAATTGCTTTTACGCTGCTGCTGGACGTATTTCGGTTGCAGATCAAGACCCATGATCTTTTTTTCCTCCGGGTCGTAATAATAAAAGTGCTCGCCTTCTGACGAAAAGGCAAAAGCATTGCCGCCGGCCACCTGCTGGCGAAAAACTTCCCGCCCATTTTGCCAGAAGGCAAACAACTTTTCGCCGGAAAAAACCACGGTGCGGCCATCGGGTGATACCTGGAAGCCGAAAAAGGCCGAATCCACCGGCAAAGGCTTTTCCGGCCGCAGGGTTTGTGCATCCCATACTTCGAAAATATGATCGACAGGCGACAGCTTATACAATTTGGCGGCCGATCCTTTTCCGGCAAATTGGATCTTCCCGACGTCTTTCCCCTCTACTGATAACTGATAACCCAGGGGTACCCGTAAAGAGTCGAAGCCCGGCTCCAGTGCGGTATGTTCTTTGGGAATATAATACCAGGAATCGTACATGGCCTGCAGGCAATCGGCATTATGCGCCTCTTCCGGCGCAATGTACTGGTTGGCAAAGTCCGCCAGGCGGAAGGCCAGGCTGCGGTCAAAATTTTTCAGCAGCTCCTGCGCATCGTCGGCGCGGTTGGAGGCGATGGCTTGCCGCGCCTGCCGGCGGGCGGCGCGTTCCTTATTCAGCAGCTCCTGTTCGGCGGCATCGCGGCAGGCCCGGATACGGAGATTCATGTCGCTCCGCCCCGCCTGGTCGGCGTCGGCGCAGCTCTTGGCCGCCCGGTACAGAGCCGCAGCATCGTCCCAGCTGCCTCCGCGGAAGGCTCGATCCGCCTCCTGCCGGGTGATTTGAAAGCAATCTTGTCCCTTAAACTCCGTGAAAGCGCGGCTCAACGCATGCTTTCGCCGGCCGGCCGGCTCTTGTTGCGCCGCAACGGGGAACATGAATAACAAAGCGAGACAAACGAACAAATAACGCATAAGCGGCAAAGGTCGGGTTAGGACAACCCGGGGTAAAGAGCGGTTACAAAAAGTCAACGTCGATGGCGTAGGGGTAGGACATCAGGTACTCCAGGGCTTTTTCGATGGGGAATCCTTCGAACACCACGGCGTAAAGCATGTCCGTAATGGGTACGTGCAGTTTGTATTGCCGGGCCAGCTGATGGGCAATGCGCAGGGTGCGCACCCCTTCGGCCAGTTCCGGCATCGAGTCGCGGATCTGCTGGGTGGTCTCCCCTTTGGCCAGCCGCACCCCGAAGCTGTAGTTGCGGCTGTTGATACTGGTCGCGGTGGCCACCAGGTCGCCGATACCGGCCACGCCAATGAAAGCCTGGCTGGAAGCCCCGAGCGATTTGCCGAAATACACCATCTCGGCCATTCCGCGGGCAATGAGCAAACCCTGGATGTTGCGGCCCAGGCCCAATCCGCCCAATACGCCCGAGCCCAGGGCGACGATGTTTTTCAGGGCGCCGGCCAGCTCCGCCCCCAGGATGTCGTAAGAACCGAATACGTGGAATTTCTGGCTGTTCAGGGCCAGTTGACCGGCCTGGATCACCTCGCGGAACCGGCTGCCGACCAGCGTGGCGGCGGGCTGACCGGCGATGATTTCGGCGGATAAATTGGGCCCCGACAGGCACCCGACCCGCACCACGCTGCTTTCCTCCCGCACGACCTCGCTCATGGTGCGCACGTTGGCGCGCGACAGTTGCAGCCCCGGCTTCTCCAGATCGTCTTCCTCCACGTCTTTCAGGTCCAGGCCTTTGGTACCGTGGATCAGGAGGTGATGGGGCCGCAGGTGAGGCGCCAATACGCGGATCATGGTCCGGAAACTGTTGGAGGGTACGATGGGCATAATGAGCGTGCAATGGCGGGCCAGCTCTTCGAGGTCGCTGGTGGCGGTCACACGGGGCGAGATGGCCACGTCCAGATGCGTATGCATCCGGTTGATGTGCTCGACCACCTCGGGCTTGCGACTGAACAGGAGGACATCGGTGTTATAAGCCAGCAGATTTGCGACCGCGGTGCCAAAACTACCCGCGCCCAACACGCCGACCGGATTAAAAGGAGAAGCCATGTTTTAATGATGAACTATGAATGATGAACTATGAACGGTAATCCTCACTGTTTGATTTCTCCATTGGGGGCGATGGTTTTGTTCCACAAAGGCTGACCGTTGATATCATAGACGCTGATATCCAGCTGCCGTTCCTTGCGGGGGCCGCTGAAGCGCAGCAGGGAAAAATTATGCACGTCCGCTACGGTGCCGGGCACCCGCCACTGGTTGTCCACTTTGCCGCCGGCGCCGGTGAACGAACCGGCGGTCAGGGACGAGGTCGTCAGATCGTACACCCAGTTGCCGGCCTTGTTTTTCAGCGCGCTCAATTCCGTAAAATGCCGGTCACCGGTCAGAAAAACCACGCCTTTAATGTTGTCCCGCTCGATCCGGGCGAGGATGGTATCGCGTTCGGCCGGAAAGAAATGAAAGCAGGTCTCGTCGCTGTCGTTGGTGGTCAAGACCTGACCGCCGATGGCGACCAGTTTGAACGGCGCCGTACTGGTGGCCAGGGAGGCCAAAAACCATTCCAACTGGTCTTTGCCCAGCAGCGTGCGGTCGGGGCAGCTGACGCACTTGTTCGGCGTACGGAAATAGCGGTTGTCCAGCAGAAAGAAATCTACGTCGGCGTACTGGAAACGGGTGGTACAGCCTTTCTGATCCGGTAACCCGAACGTCGGATTGCCCCAGAAACGGCGGAACACGTCCCAGGCTTGGTCCTTGTACAGCCAGGTGCCGTCCGAGTCGTTCG
>JBKJKS010000098.1:0-13636 GCA_046597295.1 Saprospiraceae bacterium | reverse complement strand
GATGCGAATGGTTGTACCGCTACCGACCAGGCGATCGTCGCCGTGAATACCCTACTGGCGACCGCGACCATACAAAATCCCGTGTTATGCCAGGACGGCCACGAAGGGGTGATCGTCGTGCAGACCGGTGGCGGCCAGCCACCTTTCAACTATGGATTAAACGGCGGTATGGTCCAGCTCAGCAACGTCTTCGCTAATCTTTCCGCAGGTGCATACATCGTAAAAGTAATTGACAATCAAGGGTTCATCGCTTTTACCAGTACCATTCTGCTGAACAGCCCAACACCGATTGTCTTAACGGCCGACGCTACCCAAAATATGATCACCGCCAGCGCAACGGGGGGGACCGGCCCTTTCCAGTACAGCCTGGACGGCCTCAGTTTCCAAAGCAGCAACGTGTTTGCGAACCTGGCGAATGGCAGCTACAGCGTGACGGTACGCGATGCGAATGGCTGTACGGCCATGGCCAACGCGACCGTAAACGTCGCCGTACTGGCTGGCAGCACAGCCCTTTTCTCGCCTCTTCCCTGCTTTGGCGCACCAACCGCTACCCTGCTGGTCACGTCTTCCGGCGGTATTCCGCCTTACGAGTATCGACTGGACAATGGCGCTTACCAAAGCAGCAATCTCTTTACGGGCCTGGGCGCGGGCAGTTACACCATCGCCATCCGCGATGCGGCTGGTACGGAAGTGGTTTTGATGCCGACTTCCATTGGCCAACTGACAGCCGTGCTGCCGGTGGTGACGGTAGTCGGCAATGACGCCAGCTGGTCGGCCAGCGGGGGCAATGGTGGACCGTACGCTTATACTTTGAACGGCGTACTGAGTGCCTCACTGACAAACCTGCCCAATGGCACGTATACGCTGATGGCTATCGATGGGGCCTTAGGCTGTACCGGACAGACGTCATTCACCATCAACTACACCGCAGTATCGGCCATGCTTTCGGTCTTTGATGTTGAGCCTTGCGATGAAGTGATTGACCTGTCGGTAAGCGCTACGGGCGGCGTGCCCCCCTACCAGTACGCACTGGATAACGCCCCCTACAGTGCGGATTCGATTTTTGAAGAGGTGGCCGATGGCATGCACACGGTGTACGTATTGGATGCGCAGGGCGAAATTTTCAGCTTGCCCATTGACTTCAACATTGCCCCATCGGTAGCCCTTTCGACCACCGTGTCGGGTGACAGCATCGTGTCTGTGGCGAGTGATGGTCTGGCGCCCTACGAATACAGCCTGGATGGCATTAATTTCCAAAACTCGCCCGTGTTTGGCAACCTGCCGGGCGGAACGTATGTCGTGACCGTCCGGGATGCCAATGGCTGCATGGCCTCGGTGGAGAACATTCTGATCATCAGCGGTCTGGTCGAGCCAAGGCTGGTCTGGGGGCTTTCGATCCTGCCGAACCCGAGTGCGGGGCTATTCCAGCTGCGTTTCCAGAGCGCACTTACGGCTACCCTGCAGCTGGAATTGGCGGATGTTACCGGGCAGCAATTAAAAACCTGGACGCTGGAGCCGACTAACACGCAGTTTTCTACCCCGCTGGATCTGCTCCGGTTTCCGGCCGGCACGTACGTGCTTCGCCTGACGGATGGCAAAAATTGGGGGGCTTTGCGGCTACAGGTGGTACGTTAGGGCATCCAACCAGGGCTTAGAATACAAGAAGTGCTTCCCGGATAATCCTGGAAGCACTTCTTGCCTGAGCAGGATGGAAAAGGATTTCCGTCCTACTGGGGCTTCGCAGCCCGATAGATCACCGTGGCTACTACCTGACCAACCGCCTGCAGCGTCTTTCTGTCCATAATACTCATGTTGTCGGCATGGGTATGGTGGTAGACGCCGAAACCGTTCTGGCTGGGCATGCTGATAATGTCCACCATGGGAATACCGGTGCCTTTCATCACAAAAAAGTGATCGTCGGTGATGAAACCGCCTTCGCGTTTGGGGAACATCGCGCCAAAGCCGAGTTCATGGGCCACATTCCAGATAGTGGCTTGCTGCCCGCCGGCATTCATGGTGGAGTAACCTTCGTAGGGAAACACGGCGCCTTTAGCGCCCACCATATCGAGCAGAATGCCAAACTGCGCCCGGTAACCGGCTTTATGCAGATTGCCGGCCCAATACTGCGAACCCAGGCACCAGGTCTCCGCGGTATTGGGCGGCGCCACCTGTTGCACGACGGAGGTTTCCTCTTGTTTACCCAGGTCTTCGGCGTCGAAACAAATAAGATCGACACCGATATCGGTATGGTTGGCCTGCAGCATACGGGCCAGTTCCAGCAGAACGGCCACCCCGCTGGCACCATCGTCGGCGCCTAGGATGGGCTTGCCAGTATCCTTGGTATCCTTGTCCGCCACGTGCCGGCTATCCCAGTGCGCGGCAATGATGATGCGGTTGGTCAGCTCCGGCTTGTATTGGGCAATGATATTCACCGCATCCAGGTTGCCAAAATAGGTTTTTGCTTTAAAATTCTGTTCGATCACGGTCAGGCCATGCCGTTTGAAGGACTGCACCAGCCAGGCGGCGCATTTCTTGTGCGCCGGCGTACCGGGTACACGCGGACCGAAATCCACCTGTTTTTTAACCGAATAAAAAGCCGAATCGGCATTGAATGCGGGCGCCATCACCGCTGGGCCGGCTGGCTTGGCGGGTGGAGTCTCCAATTTCTGAACCGGCTCATCCGGCTTACAGCCGGGCAGCTGGGTGAGCAACCCACCAAGCACCAACACCGCAATAAGACTAAAAATAATTACCTGACGAATGCGTGTTTTCATAGTGTCCTTTGTAAAAATTGAATTTTCAGGCCTAATTTTTAGACCAGGTGACGCCTTCTTTGCCATCTTTTACCTGGATGCCTACTGTAACGAGTGCATCGCGTATTTTATCGCTGGTGGCCCAGTCTTTCTGACTGCGGGCCTGGGCTCGCACGTCCAGCACCAACTGCATCAGGCCTTGCACGGTATGATCGTCTTCGCCGGCCGCTTCTTCCTGTAAGCCGAGGATATCAAAAATAAACAGGTCAAACGCCGTTTTTAAACGCTCCAGTACCGTGCCGGACACGGCATCGGCAGGCAGCTGACCATTGGTTAATTTATTGATGTAGCCGCCCAGTTCATTCAATGCCCCCAAAGCGATCGCGGTATTAAAGTCGTCATCCATGCCCTGATAGGCATTTTCGATCAGGCCCAAAATAGCCTGGTCTGCTTCCGTCGCCGGTTTTTCACTACCCGCGACAACGGTCAATTTCTGCAGCGATTTATGGATCTCCATCAGCTTGCGGAAGCCCTTTTCGGCGGCCTGTAAGGCCTCGTCCGTAATGTCCAGGGTGCTGCGGTAGTGGGCCATGAGCATGAAGAAGCGCAGGGTCATCGGGGAATAGCCCTTGGTGACGAAGGGACTTTCGCCGGTGAACAGCTGCAAGGGCGTGATGGTATTGCCATCCGACTTACTCATTTTCTTGTTGTTCAGCAGCAGCATGTTGGTATGCAGCCAGTAATTGGCCGGCGCGCAGCCGCCAGCGCCGTGGCTTTGGGCCACCTCATTTTCATGGTGTGGAAATTTCAGGTCATTGCCACCGCCATGAATATCGAAAGTCGGACCCAGGTACTTGGTACTCATGGCGCTGCATTCCAGGTGCCAACCGGGAAAGCCAATGGACCAGGGGCTGTTCCAGCGCATAATATGTTCCTCCGACGCTTTGATCCAGATGGCAAAGTCCGCCGGGTGGTTCTTTTCGCCCTGGTTCTTGAGGTTGTCGCGGCTTTCGGCGACCAGATCATCCAGGATGCGGCCGGACAGGCGACCGTACACGGCGGGGTTAGCGCGATCAAATTTTGGCACGTCGAAATAGACCGAGCCATTTTTTTCATAGGCATACCCTTTATCGAGGATGGCCTGGACCATTTCAATCTGTTCCGGAACGTGCCCGGTCGCCCGCGGCTCGATACTGGGCGGTAACGTGTTGAATATCCGCATCATGTCGTGAAAGCCCACCGTATACTTCTGGGCTACTTCCATCGGTTCGAGCTGGTCGAGGCGGGCGCCTTTGGCCATGCGGTCCTCCCCGTTGTCGAGCAAATGGCCCACATCGGTGATGTTGCGCACATAGCGGATCTTATAGCCCTGGTGCAGCAGGTAGCGGTAGATGATATCAAAACTTACGAAAGTGCGGCAGTTGCCCAGGTGTACATCGTCGTAAACAGTCGGGCCGCAGACATACATCCCGATACGACCGGGAGTAATGGGCTTGAATTCCTCCTTTTTACCGGAAAGGCTGTTCTGGAGGCGGAGGGTACGGATTTCATTCATGGCACAAAGGTAAAAAGTAGACCGACTATTGGTAAAGAACCGCTGGCCCGAATAGAAAGTTCGGCCCGGTTACTCGCTGCCGCGTACATCCAGCGCATCCCGCAGGCCATTGCCCACCAAATTGAATGCCAAGACGGTCAGCGCGATGGCGCCGGCGGGCGCCAGTGCCAGCCAGGGCTTACCGCCCAGTGCATAGCCGTAATTCTCGTTCAACAGGGTACCCCAGGACGGCGCCGGCGGTTGTACCCCGAAACCGAGGTAACTCAAACCGGATTCGAGCAGGATGGCCGTTGCAAAATTGCCGGCGGCCACCACCAGCACCGGACCCAGCAGGTTGGGAAAAATGTGCCGGCGCAGGATGCGGCCTGTCCCCAGGCCCATACTGCGGGCAGCTTCCACAAAAGGCATATCGCGCAGGGCCAGTACCTGGCCTCGTACGACCCGCGCCACCTCCACCCACATGGTCAACCCGACGGCCAGAAAAATAATACCGACGCCACGACCTAAGGCCAGGATGATGACGAATACCAGCAGCAGGGTTGGAATGGACCATATCGTATTCACCAGCAGCATCACCGCATCGTCCACGCGGCCCCCGAAGTAACCACCCAGTGCGCCCAGGAGCAGACCCAGGGTGAGCGAAATAGCGACGGCAATGCAGCCCACCAGCAGTGATACCCGAAAGCCCAGCAGTAAGCGGCTCCAGATGCAACGGCCGTACTTGTCGGTGCCTAAAAGAAAGTGCCGGGCCTGCAGCACCGCCCCGTTTTGGATTTGTTGTTGTAAAAAAGATTTCCCGATCTGCAGCTGCCGTCCCTGTTCGTCGGTAAAGACCCAGCTGTCGGATAGGGAGCGCAAGCTGTCCTGAACGGCGTGCAAAAGCAATGGCAATGGCCAGGTTTCCGTCCCTCTGGCCGGTCCAAAACGTTGTAAATGAATGGAATCGGCACCGATGCGCACACTGCCTGCTTCCACGGCAATCCAGCGGGCAACGGGCCGGCGACCAGCCAACAGTACGGAAAACCAGCTTTGTTCCGTTGCGGCCCGATTCAGCCGTAAGGGCATGACCGTCACCTGAAAACCGGGACGCTGCAGGGCAATTTCCGGAATTTGGGTGTTGGCATCGGGACTGTTATCCGGCGCCAGCCAGTAGCCGAACAGGGCCACTCCCACGGCCATCAGGATGAACCACAGCGCAGCCACCGCCGGTCGGTTCCGCCGGAAGCGTGACCAGCTTTTGTTGCGTTCGGATGGTACGGTCACGGTCCTGCCCGATTACGGTCCACCACATAGCGCAGCACCTCGGCCAGCAACAAGGCGATGCCCAGCTCGATGGAGAGCAACAGCATGCTCCCCAGCCAGTGCAAACTGAAAGCCATCAGGATGAACAGCATATTTACCACCACCAAGGTCAGGGTCGCTTGCATGTGGTTCAGCCCGGCTTGCAGCAGCAAATGATGGATGTGGGTTTTATCCGGCGAAAAAGGGGACTTTCCGCGCAATACGCGCATGAGAAATACCCGCAGCGTATCGAAAAGTGGAATGATCAGCACGGCTATGGCAATGGCGGGGGCTGCCCCGAACGTAAACCTGGGTTCTACAATACCCTGACGGTTCATTTCCACAAATTTGATCGACAGAATAGCGCAGACTGTTCCAATCAGCAGCGATCCGGTATCGCCCATAAATATTCGCGCAGGCGTAAAATTGTATTTTAAAAAAGCCACGATCGCCCCGGCCAGTGAAAAAGCGACCACGGACAAAGCAATGGAACCAGTGACACCAAACCAGATCCCCCAGGTAACACAGGCCAACAAACCCACGCTTCCGGCCAGGCCATTGATGCCATCCACTAAATTGAAGGAATTGATGATGCCCACGATGATCACTACGGAGATCAGGAAACCGGTGAGCTCCGGTAATTCATCCACGCCCAGAATGCCGTACAGACTGGTTAAGCGCACATCGGATTTGTAGGCTAAAATAATGGCGACCAGTACCTGTCCAAAAATTTTTTTGGTCGCCGACATCGGCAGGAGGTCATCCAGCACACCGATAAGAAATATGAGCACAAACGAAGCCAGGATGTATTGCAGGATGCCAAACGAATTGATTGGCGTCCATAGCACGACTGCACAGATGGTGCCGGCGAAAATGCCAATACCCCCCAGGGAAGGGGTGGGAATCTGGTGTGCGCTTCGTTCGTTGGGATGATCGTATAGCATACGCTCCTGGGCTATCCGGATGATGACCGGAATAATCAGGTAAGTAAGTGTAAAGGCAGTAATGAAGCCAAGGACAAGGGCGTGCATATACGACTAGATTCCGAAGGAGCAGAAGAAGAGCGGGGCTTAGCAAAAAAGGGGAACGGACTAAATCAGAAAGGATTAGGCAACTGCTTCGGCAATGGATCGGGTGGTTTCCGTATCACCCATCGTGTAATAGTGGAGGCAAGGTACGCCAGCGGCTTTCAATTCGAGCGACTGCTGTATACACCATTCGATGCCCACCTGCCGGACCGCCTCGTCGTCCTTGGCCTTCATGACTTCCTGCACAAAGGCCTCCGGCAGATTGATGAAGAATTTACGCGGTATGGATGTGAGCTGATAGCGCTTGGTGAGCGGCTTCAGGCCCGGCACGATGGGCGTTTCGATGCCATTGGCCCGGCACTTTTCCACATACTCAAAATAGGGACGGTTGTCAAAAAACATCTGTGTGACGATGTAATCGGCTCCGGCATCTACTTTCATTTTAGCGTACAGTAGGTCACTGTGCACATTGGGCGATTCGAAGTGTTTTTCCGGGTAGCCGGCCACGCCGATACAGAAGTCCATGCGTTCGCCATTCAGAATATTAGGATCCAGATAGTGGCCTTCGTTGATGCGCGCTATTTGTTGCACAAGATCGAGGGCGTATTTATGTCCGTTCTCTTCCGGCAGGAATTTATCCTCGAATTGCCGGGCATCTCCCCGCAAAGCCAGGACATTATTAATACCCAGGAAATTGAGGTCGATCAGCGCATTCTCTGTTTCCTCCACGGAAAAACCACCGCAAATAAGGTGCGGAACGGCATCCACGCCATAGCGATGCATAATGGCGGCGCAAATACCCACCGTGCCGGGGCGTTTGCGAATGGCTGTCTTCTCGTAGTAGCCGGACGGCCGTTTTTTGTAAATAAATTCTTCCCGGTGGTAAGTGACGTCTACAAACGGCGGTTTGAACTCCATCAGCGCATCCAGCGTGTTGAAGATAGCCTGCATGCTGCCCCCCTTCAATGGCGGCAGCACCTCGAAGGAAACAAGCGTTCTGCCCGCAGCTTTCTTAAAATGTTCGGTTACTTTCATGAATACGTACTGTTGATTAAGCAGCGGACCTGAGTGGCATTAGCTGGTGGTTTCGCTGCCAATGGGGTGGTTTAAGAATTTATCCGGGTGGCCAGGCCCTTGATTAATTGTTGCGTGAGGTCTCCGCCCGCGCCCGCATCTCGGCTGCCTTGGCAGCATCGCCGCCGGCCGTGTAGATTTCGGCCATATCTTCCAGTATGCGAATGTCTTCCGTCTGGCGATTCAGTCCGAACTGCAGAAAATGCAGCGCCGTAGCACGGTCTTTTTTCTGGAGGTAAAAAAAATCGTACCCCACCCGGTGGCAAAAGGCTACGTACTTATCGGAATTGGACGCGTCCAGGTAAGTGGTCATGTTGGCATCCACGAAGTCTCTGAAATTGGTGTTGTAGGGAATGCGCTCCATGATGTACTCAAATTCGTGGAACAGCTTATCCAGTTGGTGGTCGAGGTCGAAGCGGGCCACCGCTACCGCTGACCGCATGATCAGGGCGGCGCTGTAGTTCGGGTTGATCTCCAGGGACCTTTTAATGTGGTACTCCATTTCGTCGGTCACCTGGGTCTTTTCCTGGATGCCTTTGGCCTTCTGATAGCGGTTTTCATACAAATAGGTGACATAAAAGCAGTGCGACCGGGCGCTGTTTTCCGAGACTTTCACCGCCGAAGTATTCAGCGACATGACGTCCTTCCAGTCCGGTACGCGCGTCCAGCTGCGCCAGCCAAACAGGGCCGCCACGGCGATCAGCAACATAGCGCCCACGATGCTTGGCCGGTCGGGTTGTTCCTGGATCCACTGCGGTAAACAACGTGCGAAAAACCAGGCGACCAGCACGCAGAAGGCCACCGAGGGCATGTAAACAAAGCGTTCGTTCATAAAGGTGCCGACCGATACGAACAGATTGGAAACGATGCTGAGCGTGATCAGAAAATACAGGATGCTCCAGGCCACCACGCTGCGTTTGCGAATATTCCATACGGCCCAGATGGCCATGCCCAGGTACAGCGCCAACGACAGCAGTGCCCGCCAATCCGACCAGCCGACTTTTGGCACGTGGTAGGGATAATAGTCGTGGGTGAGCGGATGAGGAATAAAAAGCAGCTTGACATACCAGCCCAGCGTCAGAAAAATAGTGGCCAGACGCTCTCCGCCGGTCATCTCCAGAAACGGATCGTTCATCAGATCGGCCACCACCGTTTTACCATGATTCAGCATGTAGCCCAGGGCCTGGTAGCGGATCAGAATAAAAAGCGCGGCCGAAGCCAACAGCAGCAGGCCGGGGCCGACCAGGCGCCTGGCCGGCACTTTGGCAAACATCCAGATGGTGAGCGGAATGATGGCCACAAAGGTGATGGCATTCTCTTTGGCCAGCATACCCAGCAGGAGCAGTGTGCCGGACACGATCGGCCACCAAAAGCGGCGGGTGTCGTAGTACTTCAGCATGGCCCAGAGGGCGCCAAGGCTGCCGAGCAAGGCCAGTATTTCATCGCGGCCTTTGATGTTGGCCACTACTTCCACGTGCAGCGGATGCAGTAAAAAGATGGCCGCTCCCAGGAAAGCCAGGCTGAAATACCAGCGACCACCCTCCTGCAGGGGAAACAACCCGGCCAGAATGCGATAGAGCAGCACACCGGTCGAACCGTACAAAAGGATATTGATCGCGTGGCTGATATGGGGCAGGCTGGGGTTGTCTTTCCCAAACATCCCGACTTCAGCGGCAAAAGTGGCCAGGCTTAAGGGGCGGTAACGTCCACCTTCCAGCAAAAACTTCGGTTCTTTGAAATAGCCTAAAAAACTGTCGGCTGCGAATATATTGCGGATGCCGCTCCAGCCGTTCTGCACAAAGCTGTTCTTCCAAACCACCATTTCGTCGTCCAGAATGTACCCGAATTGCACCGATAGCGCATATAAGCCGCCGGCCAGCGCCAGCAGGGCCAGCCCAGGCAACCAATGCGTTCGCCAGAAATCCGGCTGAAAAGTATGGGTCAGCGGTACCGGCGCCACTGGCGTACGGGCCGCTACGGTCGGTTTTACGACCGGTGCGTTCCTGGTCTTGGAGGGACGCTGATTTGTTTTGCTTTTCGCAGCCATGGACGTTTTTATTTTTGGCGGTCGCAAATATCGCACGATCTGTCTGAAATTCCGGGCAAACTCTGGACAACTGCTCAGATTCGGCAGATTTACAAAACAACGTACCTTGTCACGACACAACCAGTCAATTACGCAAAAACTATGCAAAAACTACTCTCTTGCCTGGCCTTGATCGTTCTGGTCAGCTCCCTGTCTGCCCAAACGGCGGAAACCTATAACTTTAAGGAAGTAAAAAATCTGGCCTGCACACCGGTCAAAAACCAGGGTCAGACGGGCACCTGCTGGGCCTTCAGTACGGCCTCCTTCCTGGAAAGCGAAGCCCTGCGACTCGGTAAAGGCGTACAGGACCTGTCCGAAATGTTTGTCGTGCGCAACATCTATCGCCAGAAATGCGAGAATTACGTCCGCCGGCAAGGCCATGCGCAGTTCGGGGAAGGCGGCCTGGCCCACGACGAATTGAACGCCGTGCGCCAGTACGGCCTGCTGCCGGAAAGCGTATACCCGGGCCGGAAAGATCCGGTGAAGCCGTACAACCATGGCCAGCTGGCAAAAACGCTCCAGGGAATGTGTAATGGCTTTGTCGCCCAGGCGAACGAAGGGCAGCTGGCTCCCAGCTGGATCGTCCGGATCGACAGCGTGCTCGATGCCGAGTTTGGCCGGGTGCCGCTCAAATTCGTGCAGGGCCAGACCGAATTTACGCCGGTGTCCTACCGCGATTATCTGGGGATCAACCCCGACGATTACGTCACGGTCACCTCCTTTACCCACCACCCGTTCTACTCGACTTTTGTCCTGGAAATACCCGACAACTGGTCGAACGGGCTGTTTTACAACCTGCCGGTCAGCGAGCTGATGCGTTGTGCCAACAATTCCATCCAGCAAGGCTACACGGTGGAATGGGACGCGGACGTGAGTAATACGGGTTTTGCAGCCGGTAGCGGTATGGCCATCGTCACCGAGAAAGACTGGAAAGACAAGGATGCCGTCGCCCGTGCCAACACCTTCAAGCTCTGGGAACGCGAAAAAGCCGTCACCCAGGACTACCGGCAGCAACTTTTTGATCGCCAGGAAACCATGGATGACCACCTCATGCACATCGTCGGCGTACTCGACGAGGAGCACAGTGGATTGTATTACATCGTTAAAAATTCCTGGGGCGAGGTCTCCGACCGGAAAGGCTATGTGTACGTCTCCGACGCCTATATGCGCGTCAACACCCTCTCTTTTACGGTGCATAAAAACGCCGTACCGCAGGACCTGCGCCGGCTGCTCGGTTTGGAAGCGGGAGAGGTCAACATCGAGAAAAAAAGCGACAACGGCACCAAACAACTGAAGCCAGGCCAACAGGCCGACCGACCTGCCGGCGGTACCCGGATTCGTCCGCGCATGGACAAGGACACCCCCAGAGCTGCTCCGGCGCAGAAAGAGTCGGAAAACTAATTGCCGGTCAGAGATCCAGTGGGCCGAAGGTGCGGAAGTCACCGTTCAGGCGAATGCGGTCTTTGGTCCGTTCCATATTTTCCACCACCGGCACCACCCGCTGCAGGTGCTGGAGTAAATACGCCTGGCGCTCGGCTTCCGTCTCCAGGCAGAGCACCTTGTATTCTTCTTCCAATGATAGTCCTACGGCGTGGGCAATTTGGTAAGAATAGCACTGCGGCAGCTCCGGCCCATATTTCACGGGCTGGAGCAGGAGACGATACAGTGCCTCTACGGCGCCTACCAGTTCGCTGGAAACGGCGGACTTTTCTTCCGGCGTCGGGTAATATGCAATCGCACCACGCGCATAAAGTTTGCCCGGCGCCGGATTTTCAAAATCCAGGATCCGAAAGACCCGGCGCCCGGTGGTACGGATGTCCAGCGTACCATCCGCATGGCTGGTCACGACTTCCGTGACCAGCATCTCGGTGCCATAGCCGGGTAGGCGGTCGTGCAGGTAAGTCGGTATGCCAAATGGCCGGTCTTCGGCAACGCACTCCGCGATGAGCTGCCGGTAGCGCGGCTCGAAAATGTGCAGGTTCACTTGTTCGCCCGGATAGACGACCATGCTCAATGGAAAAAGCGGCAGATACATAGCGGAAGTTAGGTAACGTCGGACGAGGGTGCACGACGGTCTTTTTCTAAAACCATTTTTCGATGGCTTTGGTTTCGGGCGCCGGTTTTGAAAAACCAAAACAACGTTGCGGCGTTTGTACACCGATTCTCTACCGTTTCCATCCATCCATTTTTGCCGAAAAGCATGCCGGAGCTGCCTGAAGTTGCCACCTATCAAAAAACATTCGTCCGTCATGCCGTTGGAAAAACCATCCGGGAAGTGGTGGTGCACGACGCTAAAATACTGCGCAACCTGAGCCCGGAGCAGTTTGTCGAACGTCTCACGGGACGCCGCTTCACCAACAGTTATCGACGTGGCAAATTTCTGTTTGGCGAACTCGATATGGGCGCTCATCTCCAGCTGCACTTCGGCATGACCGGCGACCTGATACCCTATCAGGACCCCGCCGACGCACCGCGCTTCGAGCGTTTTCGTTTTCATTTTACCGATGGCTCTATGCTGGGTTTCGATGACTCCCGTAAGTTTGCCCACATTGTGTGGGTGGATGATCTGCCGGCCTATCTGACCAGCCGAAAGCTGGGCCCCGATGCGCTGGAAATGATCGAAGCCGATTTTTTGGCGCTGCTGGACCGGCGGAAAGGACAACTCAAAGCATTTCTACTGGACCAGCATGCCGTGGCCGGCGTCGGCAACCTGTATGCCGACGAAATTTGTTTCCAGGCCCGCATTCACCCGGCCTCGAGATTGGATAAGCTGTCGGAGGAACACAAGAAATTGATTTTCAGCCTGATGCAACAAATACTGCATTCGGCCGTCGAACGTCTGGCTTATTATAAGGAATATCCGGAAGAGTGGTTTTGGCAATGGCGCAAAATAGGCTGGCTGGGACCGGAAGGCAGCGGCGCTGTGCAACGCGCCACCATTGCCGGACGGACCACGTACTTTGTGGAAGGCTGGCAAACCTTGCTATAGCCTGTCTTGCAATGCTTAATACCACCATTTATCCGCCATTAACCCAACTCTTCTTTTTGTCTCTGCTGACTATGAAATATGCCTTTCCGATCCTGCTGTTACTCTTTACGGCGGCCCATGGTTTTGGCCAAACGCCTGTGACTACCGCTGACCAGATGGTGAGTATTGCGCTGGAAACCAACTACGATATTCGCCTGACGCAGGCCGATGCCGATATCAGCCGGCTGAATAATACCCGTGCCAATGCCGGCATACTCCCCACGATCAACCTGGTGGCCAACGAGAACTTCACCCTCAGCGCTTTCAACCAGCAGCTGGCCAACGGTACGGAGTTCAATACCCTGGGTGCGCCGTTCAACTCCGCTAACGTCGGTGTACAGCTTAACTGGCCTCTCTTCGACGGGCGGCGCATGTACATCGCCAAGCGCCGGCTCGAAGCGCTGGAATCCCTGGGCCAGCTCAATCTCCGCGCAGCGGTGCAGACCACTACCGCCACCGTTCTCCAGGCCTACTATGCCATCGTGCGCGGGCGGCTGCAGGAGCAGGCACTGACGGAAATCATCGCCCTGAACGAGGAGCGCCTGCGGATAGCCGAAGCGCGGCTGGCCGCCGGATTCGCGGCCCAAACCGATGCGCTACAGGCGCGCATCGACCTGAATCAGCGCCGGGCGGACCTGCTCAATCAGCAAACGACGACTATAGTGGCCAAGCGTACCCTCAATCGCCTGCTGGTACGGGTGCCGGACACGGCTTTCGAGGTAGACGAAAATCTGGTGAATACCTATCAGCCCGATCGGAGCGCATTGATCGAGAAAATACTGGCCCAAAACCCAACCTTGATCGCCCTGCAGAAAACGGCGGAGGTCTCCG
>JBKJKS010000026.1:0-5655 GCA_046597295.1 Saprospiraceae bacterium | reverse complement strand
CCCACTTCGAACCTCGCGCCGGGTATCTACTTCCTGAAAATAACCGGTAAAAGAGGGGTGTATACGGGGAAAATGGTTAAGGAGTAGCCTTAGCCGGCCTATTATTAAAACATATTAGATACTGGCATCAGGGCCGGGAGTTGGGAACTTCCGGCCTTTTTATTATTTTTGTTACTCAAAAGATCCGTGTACCTCCGCGCCAATCCGTTGAAACCCGCGTTACACTTTCCACAGCCTTAAAAACAGCACTTCCAGCGCCAGGAACAGCAGGGCAAAAATGACGCACCAGCGCCACAGCACAATACCCTGGCTTTGTTCGCCGACCACCTGGGTGAAGTTAGCTTCCGCACTCTCGTTCAGCACCCTTATGTTTTTGGGTAAACCTTCGGCCAGCGCTTCGTCACTGCGATAACGCAGGTCGCTTTCCTTGCGGTCGTAGTTGAAGGCGTATTCCGCCAGCGTGGAGTCACCCTGCAGGCCGAGGCGGTACCAGCCCGCGTCGCGCACCTGGGTGCCGGGCGTCAGCAGTACTTTCGAGCCGAGGATGCGCTGCTCGGGGATGAATTCCAGACCCGACGCTTCGGCGCCGGCCGTTTCCATCGTCGCTTTCAATTTATAGACCGTTTCGCCGCTGGCGGCTGCCCGGTGCTTGGCTTCCAGCACTTCGTCGCGCCCGATGGTGTAGGCGATCTGGCGACCTTTGGTGCCGGCGATGGCCAGGCGGAACAGCATGGGCACGAAGATCTCGCCATTGCGCACCAGATCGCTGACCTGCTCATTCAGCGGGGCAGCACAAAAGTAGAGCGCGCCGGCGCCCTGGCCGAACTTGGCCAACAGGGCCGATCCGTCGCGATAGGTCAGGATGTACTCGCCGCGATTGGGCGCAAGCCGGAAATTGCCCTGCGTGGCCGGCAGGCGCAGGTTGGCACTTTTATTCAAAAATACGTCGCGGAACACAAACTCTTCGGTGTTGATCTGGCTGGCCTGGCGCGGCGTCGGGTCGAAGCCGCCGATCGTACCGCCCTCGAAAGTTTGCAGCAGGGCATTGTACGAATTGAGATCCGCATTCTGCGGGGGGAACACCAGCACATTGCCACCGTTCTGGGCAAATGTTCTCAATTCCGCCGCCAGACCTGACGATACGGCCGGCACCTCGTTCAGCACGATGAGCTGGTAGTTGGAGAATTTGGAGTAATCCAGCGAACGCGCCTCCGCATGATCCAGTTGAAAGTACTTCGTACCGGCAAAGGCATTACTCAGGTACTTATTTTGCTGCAAGCCATTGACCGCCAATACGTTGATGCGGGCGGCCACGTAGAAGGAGAAATAGTAATCGTCGTCAAACTGGATCGGGTAATCCGTAATCGACAGCTTGGACTCGTGCCAGCCGGGACGCAGAATATTGAAGCGCACCGTATCCACCCGGGTGCTGCGGGCCGGAATGCGCAGGGTGCCGACGGGTTTGGCCTGCCCGTCCTGCCGCAGCGATAAGCGGACTTCTTCGGCCGCTTCGTCGCTGCGGTTGGTGACCTGGACGAAGAGATTGGCCGGCTGGTTGAGGATTTGCACGGGGCTGTCGAACCACACGCTGTCCACCGAAATGTTGTTTTCCTGCACCGCCCGCATCGGAACGAGGTTCACTTCCAGCAGGCTGTCCTTGAAATTGGCCAGATCGGCAATATTATCCTGAAAATCACTGATAACGAAGGCTGTTTTGGTGTCCTGGGTGCCGGTGCCCAGTGCCTGCTGCTGGCGAATGAGCACTTTGGAGAGATCGCGGGTAGCCGGGCTGACGCGGATTTCCTCAATGCGGCTGAGCGCATCGTCCTGGCTGACCAGGCGCTGGTCGCGGCCTTCAAAGTCATTGGTCACGATCTGAAAGCGGTCGTCCACGGCGTAGGCCGCCACGATGTCGCGGGCGCGCTGTTTGGCCAGTTCCAGCAGCGGCGCCGACCTGGACAAAGCGGCCATGCTGAACGAGTTGTCGACAAATACGCTCACCGCCTGTTCGCCTTTTTTTACGCTGGAGGAGAGCGGAATAAAGGGCTGGGCAAAGGCCAGCACCAGCGCGGCGATGGCCAGGCAGCGCATGAGCAACACCAGCAGGTTGCGCAGTTTCTGGCGGTTGCTGGTTTCTTCTTTCACCTCTTTCAAAAAACGGACGTTGGTGAAATACACCTTTTTAAAACGCCGGAAGTAAAAGAGGTGAATGATCACCGGAATGGCCAGTACGGCCAGGGCCGTGAGAAAAGCGGGAAAGATGAATTGCATGATCGAAAGTGTACCGGCGGGTTCAGCCGCCGCCGGTAGCAGCGCGACTTAGACGGTTTTTTGCAAAAAATGTTTTGCGGGGGGCAAAAATGAGGCACTCTCAGCTGATTTCTACTAAGTCATCTCCCGATTGCAACATTTGCAGTGCAATGGGCAAATGAATTGTCAAAATAGCCATCAAGTTTTGGTTAGAAGTGTTTCCACAAGTTAGCCAGATAACCTGTGGTGGAGGCCCATATCGATAAAGTAATTCAACAAAATCCTTGTCTTTCGTCATCACGATCGCGTTAGCCGATTTTGCCTGTTGGAAAATATCCACGTCAGCGGCATCACGTAAGCCTAAATCTCGAACAGCACTACAAGTCAAGTTGAACTCGAGAAAAATCCATTCTACCAATTTGGGAGAAAGTTGCGCATCCAGCCAAACTTCCATTAAGCAGCAGACAGTACAGGATGTTCAAAACGGCGGGCCACATAAGTTAGAACTGCTTGAATATCAAACAGTTCCAAATCAGGCAACTCTTCCAACACTTCCGTTGGCGATAGCCCATTGGCCAGCAAATCAAGCACATCGGAAACCCGAATACGCATTCCCCTAATGCAGGGTTTGCCACCACAAACTGCCGGATCAGTAGTGATTCTGCTTAGTAAGGCTAAAGGTGCCATATTTTGATTTTTCTGCAAAAATAATTATTTCTGAATGACTTTTCGGCCTAATAAACCTTGCCAATGCTGGGTTTCTACGGTTGAAAAAGTGTAGTAGCAGCGCGACTTAGACGGTTTTTTGCAAAAAATGTTTTGCGGGGGCAAAAATGAGAATTTTAAAAGACAGTGTAACCAACCTTTTATGAAAACGTCCTGTTGCTTGATTTCCCGATCCATTCCACCGGTTAACTTTCTACCACGTGACAAAAAACTTCTTTCGCGCTTCCGTCCTGCGCCATCTGCTGCTGGGCAGTCTGCTCTTTTTGACGTTCAGCGCCAGTGCGCAATCTTCCCTGAACTGGTCACAGGATATAGCGCCCATCCTGTACGAAAACTGCGTTTCCTGCCACCGCCCCGGCCAGATCGCGCCCTTCGACCTGCTCGGCTACCAGGATGCCTATGGCCAGCGGGCCGGCATCCAGGAAGCCGTAGAGCGCCGCAGCATGCCGCCCTGGCCGGCTGACCCTTCCTATCGCCACTTCGTGCAGGAGCGTGTGCTGACGCAGGCGGAGATTGATAAAATTACCGCTTGGGTGGACCAGGGTGCTCCCGAAGGCGATCCGGCACTGGCACCCGCCGTGCCAGTCTTTCCCAGCGACGGGCAGTTTGGGCCACCCGATCTGAAATGGCAGATTCCGACGTATACCGTGGACATGCCGGTGGGCGGCGACGACCTGTACCGCTGCTTCGTGATCCATAACACCATGACCGACACCGCTTTCATGCGCCTGATGGAAGTCGTGCCCGGTAACCGCAACATCGTCCACCATATTCTGGTCTATCAGGATACGAGCGGTAAATCCGCTGAAGCCGACGCCCTCGACCCGGGACCGGGCTTTACCTCGTTGGGGCCGGGCGGCATCCTCATCGGCGAGTGGGTGCCGGGTCAGAAATTCCTGCCCACGCCGGAGAACATGGCCTTCCGGATTTTCCCCGGGTCGGATATCGTGGTGCAGGTGCACTATCCGCAAGGATCCCAGGGGCAGGTCGATAACACCTATTTGAACGTTTACCTGACCGGTCAAAGTACCAGTGCCGGCATCCGCGAACTCTCGACCGCTTCACCGCTCAACTACCTGTTCCCCAGCTGGCTTTCCTGGCTGACCAATTCCTACATCGAACCCTATCCACTGTTTATTCCCGCCAACGAGAGCAAAGAATTTGTCGCGAAATACACCCTGCCGATCGACGTGTCGGTGCTGGGGGTCAGTCCGCATGCGCACTACATCAACAAGTCGTTCGAGGTGTTCGGCGTCACGCCGCTGGGCAACATCATCAACTTTATCAAAATTCCGGACTGGGAGTTTCATTGGCAGGGCTTCTACTATTATCCGAAGCCGGTATTCGTACCGGCGGGCACCGTGTTGTTTGCTAAAACGGTCTACGACAACACGGTGGAGAACGAAGAAAACCCCTTTTTCCCGGCGCAGGATATTCCCGCCGGCGAAGCCACGACGGAGGAAATGCTGCTGGTTTACTTTACCTACATGGCCTATCAGCCCGGCGACGAAAACATCGTGCTCTATGACAGCACCATTTACACGGCCACACAGCAACCCGCGAAGGACATCGCCGGGCTAACTGTCCATTGCGTACCGAATCCGGCGTCCAACAGCGTGCAGATCGTCTGCGATGTAGCGGACGATGTGGCCCTGCTGCGGCTGGAAGTGCTGGACCTGAATGGACGGCTGGTAGAACAGATCGCCACGCCGGAGGACCGGAAAGGCCGCCAAATATTGGATTGTTCCGTGGCGAATTATGCGAACGGCACTTATCTGGCAAGATTGACGACCGGGCAGGGGACAATGAGCAAGCAATTTGTGGTGCTGCATTGATTTTAGAGGGGGTTTAGAGGAATTTAGAAGGTTTAGAGGGGTTTAGATTGGCGCTTTCCTGATATTTGTGCTGATTAAAAGGAACGCATTCCAAAAACTTTTAAGGACCCTAACTTTTTCTAAACCCCTCTAAACCTTTTTTCTAAACCCCTTTAAACCCCCTTCTAAACCATTGCCATGCAAACCTACCACGACCTCCTGCGCCACATCCTCGCCCACGGTACCCGTAAAAGCGACCGCACCGGCACCGGCACCATCAGCGTGTTCGGCTATCAAATGCGTTTCGACTTGCAGGCGGGCTTTCCACTGTTGACGACCAAAAAAGTACATACCAAAAGCATCATCCACGAGCTGCTGTGGTTTTTGAAGGGCGACACGAACGTGCGCTACTTGCAGGAAAACGGCGTCCGCATCTGGGATGAGTGGGCGGATGCCGACGGCAATCTGGGTCCCGTCTACGGTCAGCAGTGGCGTTCCTGGGCCACGCCGGACGGCCGCAGCATTGACCAGATCAAAGAGGCCGTGCATACGCTGAAAACCAACCCCGACAGCCGCCGGATTATCGTGTCCGCCTGGAATCCCGCGGATTTGCCGCAGATGGCTTTAGCGCCCTGCCACTGCCTGTTCCAGTTCTACGTGGCGGACGGCAAGCTCTCCTGCCAGCTTTACCAGCGCAGCGCCGACGTGTTCCTGGGCGTGCCCTTCAATATTGCTTCCTACGCCCTGCTCACCCTCCTGCTGGCCCAGGTCTGCGATCTCCAGCATCAGCGTGAGCAGGGCGTAGGAGGCGATGTTAAACGGCACCCCCAGGAACACGTCGGCGCTGCGCTGATAGAGCTGGCAG
>JBKJKS010000571.1:0-3931 GCA_046597295.1 Saprospiraceae bacterium | reverse complement strand
CTGTTACCTGCCTTCCACTTTAAGCTGGGTGGCCCAGCTGCTCGAACATCTGGAAGGCGTGGAGGTGGAAATAGGTGCGCCCTGGGTGCTGCGCAATCAATTCTACCGGCCGGACTTCCGCTACTACCTTTTTCCGCCGCAGCGCTGGCTCTTCCCACAGCTGTCCGCAGAGTTTGCCTTTCCGCACTGGCAGCGGCTGTTCCTGGGTACACAACGTCATTTGCCCACTTACCGCTGGTGGTTGTCCCGGGCTTTGCGCAGCCATCCCCCCGATGTACTGCACGCCCATTTCGGCCCAATGGGCTGTCTGTATCTGCCCCTGGCGCGGCAGTTGCAGCGGCCCCTGATCGTTACTTTTTACGGTTTCGATTACACCAAGCTGCCCCAGCTGCAACCGGTTTTTCGCCAGAAGTACCGCACCCTGTTTGCCAGTGCCACTCAGGTAATAGCCGCCAGCGCAGTTGGGGTGGAACGTCTGGAAGCTATGGGTTGCCCGGCGGCCAAGCTGGCCGTCATACCGCCCAGTCCGCGCCTACAGCACTTTCCGTTAGTGAAACGACAAAAAAAGCCGAGCCAATTGCGTCTGCTGCAAGTGGCCACTTTCACTGCCAAGAAAGGGCACCTGACGACCCTGGAAGCCTTTCGGCTGGCGCTGGTCAGGTGTCCGAACCTGCACCTGCACCTGGCCGGTGAAGAAGTAGACGCCCGATTGATGCGCCAGCTCCGGTCTTATGTGCATGATCACCGGTTGACGGAGCACGTCACCTGGTCGGGTTTTGTCGATCACCAGCGGCTGGCTGATTTTTTCGGACAGTTCGACGCCTTTATTCACCCCAGCTGCCATGCCCCCGACGGCGATCATGAGGATACGCCGGTCGTGCTTCTGGAAGCCCAGGCGACCGGATTGCCGGTGCTGGCTACTACCCATTTCAACCTTCCCGCGGCAGTACTGCACGGGCAGACCGGGCTGCTGGCCCCGGAGCGCGACCCGCAGACCCTGGCCCGCCACATCGAACGGTTCTATTGGATGGAAAATGAAGAGTACCAGCGGTTTAGCCGGGCGGCCCGGCAGCATGTGGCAACGCATTTCAATGTACAAGCTACCGCCGCCACTTTGTCAACCCTGTACCGGAAAGTGACCAGCGGCCCGGATTTTACGGACTAACCCGGAATGGCACGAATCTTTATGTCTATGCCGCGTAGCGTCATTTTGGGTTGGTCCTGTTCATTTTCCGAATTAGCGCCATATTGCGCAGCCTTTTACACCCGCCTGTCATGAATCAACTTTTGTTCCGGGTACTACTATCCGGATAAGCATCCTATCCATTGTCATTATGACCGAACAGCATACACTGCCCCTTTACGTCCGGCTTTCGCACATCGCTATCTGCCTGATCTCCGTTTTTTTCGTGCTCTATATAGGAAAGGGAATTATTGTCCCGCTCCTGTACGCCACCGTTTTTGCTATTTTGCTCAATCCGGTAGTCAACTTTCTCCACCGCAAAGGGCTGAACCGGGTCCTGTCGATTTTGGTGACCCTGATCGTCGCATTTACCTTGGTGGCCGGGCTGATTTACCTGATTTCGGTCCAGATAGGCACCTTCCTGGATACGTTGCCGGTGTTCAAGGAAAGATTCGCCCAGGTGTTTCGCCAGGGATTGAGCTGGACGTCCGAGACGTTCAACGTGCAAAAAGCCGAGCTCAAAGAGGGGGTAGAGCAAATGAAAGATAATGGCATGGGCAATATCGGCCGGGTTTTAGGGGCCATCGGCGGCGTCTTCATCGTCGTTTTCCTGTTGCCGGTCTACATCTTCATGATCCTGTTTTACAAGCCGCTGTTGCTGGATTTCATTGGCCAACTGTTTGCTATAGAAAAACACGAAACGGTGGTCCACGTACTGAGCCAGACCAAGGTATTGATTCAAAGTTACCTGGTGGGGCTGCTTTTAGAGGCCTCCATCGTGGCGGCGATGAACTGCACCGTACTGCTTATGCTGGGCATTCAGTACGCCATATTACTCGGTATTCTCGGTGCTTTACTCAACGTGATCCCCTACATTGGGGGTCTTATTGCGATGTCCCTGCCCATTGTAGTGGCCCTGACCACCAAAGAACCCATTTATGCCCTGTACGTTTTCGGGGCTTACACGTTGGTCCAACTGATTGATAACAACGTGATCGTACCGAAAATCGTCGCCTCCAAAGTCAAAATCAACGCACTGGTAACTATTGTGGTGGTCCTGTTGGGAGGAGCCCTGTGGGGGATTGCCGGCATGTTCCTGGCTATTCCGTTGACGGCGATCATCAAAGTCATTCTGGACCAGATCGAACCGCTCAAGCCCTTCGGTTTCCTGCTGGGCGATACCATGCCGCCGATGGGCAAAAATATTTTTCACTTCAAAAAGAAGCGCAAACGGGTGGAAAAAACGGTGGAGGAAGTACAGGCTTAGTCCTTCTTCTTTAATTTATCCGCTTCTTCCCGCAATTTGCGCAGATCTTCTTCCGCCTTGCTGACCTCGGCCTGCAGCTGGACCACGCGTTTAGTGGCTTCTTCGGCTTTGCGATTTTCTTCCGCCACTTTTTGCGCGGCATCAGTGCGGGCCTTGGTGATGTCGGCGGCGCCCTGCGCTTTGGCTTCGGCGATGGCCTGGGCTTCGCTCTCCCGGCTGGCGGCTACGTTTGCCGCCGATTCCTGTTTGGCTTTATAAATCGCATCGGTGGCTTCTTTCTGACTGGCTTGAATATCCTCGAGTGATTTTTTGCGGGCTTCCTCGGTGGCGGCGGCATACTGGCGGGCTTTCTCCTCGCCGTCTTTGCGGGCAGTGGCCACCGCGGCGGCTACCTGCTGGCGGGTGTCTTCGATCTCGGTACGGGCCCGCGCCTGGGCATCAGCGACTTCTTTGGCAAAAATGACCTTCTTGTCGTCGGCCTCCTGCTTGGCCTGGGTAATGGCCTGCAGGGCATTTTGCTTGGCCGTCGCTACTTCTTTGGCGGCGGTCTCCCGGGCGGTCGCCACCTGGTCGGCGGATTCCTGTTTGGCTTTGCCGATGGCCTCGGCGGCCTCCTGGCGGGCATGGGCGGCATTTTCTTTCACCGTTTTTATTTCTTCCGCCGCTTTCTGGCTGGCCGCGCCCACTTCCTGTGCGGCTTTCTGCCGGGCTTCGGACACGGAATTGCCGAGCCGCTGGCGTTCCGCTGCACCGTATTCACGGGCCATCCGGACACTGTCGGCTTCGGTGTTCTTGGCCAGGGCAATGGCCTGGGCGCTCTGTCGCTTGGCCTCCGCCACCGCATTGGCGCTTTCCTGCTGGGCACGCACCTGGGCCTCCCGGGCGGCGGCAATCTCGTTGGCCGCCTTTTCGCGGGCGGCAGCAATTTCGGCGGCCGCTTTCTCCCGTGACATACCGACTTCGGCGGCAGTCGCGGTGACCGTCTCCTGTTGTTTTTTGCGGGCTTCCGTCACTGCCGCAGCGGCTTCGGCCTGGATTTGTTTAACCCGTTCGTCCGCGGTCTGCTTCGAAGTGGCGACTTCCCCGGCGTATTCCTTCTGGGCCAGTTCGGCCTTGCTGTTGGCTTCCAGCACCCGGCTTTTGGCTTCTTCCTGGGCTTTTTGGACTTCCTGCTGACTGCGGGTACGGGCCTGGGCGACTTCGTCTGCCGCCTGCTGTTTTATTTTAGCTTCCTGCTCTTTAGCGGCGGCCAGGGTTTTGGCTAGTTCGGCCTGGATGCGGGCCAGTTCGTCCTGCGCTTTCTGACGCGAATCGAGGATTTGGGTGGTGATGGAGTCGCGCTGGGCCTTGGCGCGGGCCTGGGCGGCGGCAATGGCCTGTCCGGATTCTTCCTGGATCTGTTGGACCGTCTGGGCGGCTTTTTCTTTGCTGTCGATCACGGTCTTGGCGATCTCGGCTTTCTGGCTTTCCGCTTTTTTCTG
>JBKJKS010000510.1:0-4613 GCA_046597295.1 Saprospiraceae bacterium | reverse complement strand
GGTATTTCGCAGTCTAAAAGAAAAGTGTCATATGACGCACGCCCGGTTGCAGCAAAAACTTGCCAGGATCAATCGCGATCCCCTCCTGACGGCCAAAGCCGTAGGCCTGAAATATGTATCGGGCGCGCAGCCAGGCTGGGTGCGTTGCCGCAACAAAGATTGTTTCGAATATGTGGATGCCGACGGACAGCCCTGTCAGGACGACGACGTGCTGCTCCGCATCAAAAAACTGGCCCTGCCGCCGGCCTGGGAAAATGTCTGGATTTGCGCCGAACCCCACGGTCACCTGCAGGCCACCGGCATCGACGCCAAGGGACGCAAGCAGTACCGCTATCACCCCGAGTGGAATACCATCCGCAGCCAGACTAAGTATTACCGGCTACCGCAATTTGCCGATGCGCTGCCCCTTATCCGCTCCCGGCTGGAAGCGGATTTGCAAAGACCCGGCTTCCCCTATGAAAAAGTACTGGCGCTGGCGGTGCGCATCATGGAGCAAACCAACATCCGCGTGGGCAACGAGGAATACAAAAAACTCTACGGATCCTTTGGACTGACCACGCTACAGGATAAACACGTCAAAGTAACCGGCGACGCCATCAAATTTCAGTTCAAGGGTAAGAAAGGCGTAGCGCATTCGCTCCACCTGAAAAGCCGCAAACTGGCCCGCCTGGTCCAGCAGAGCCGGGACATTCCCGGCAAAGAATTATTCCAGTACTACGATGGTCAGGGCAACCACCGCTCCATTGGCTCTGGTGACGTGAATGCGTACCTGAAAGAAATATCGGGCATGGATTTTACCGCCAAAGATTTTCGCACCTGGGCGGGCACCGTCACCGCTTTCAATTCGCTGCGCGCCCTGGGCCCCGCTGCTACGGCGACGGAAACCAAAAACAACATCCTGATGACCATTGATCAGGTAGCGCTAGATTTGGGGAATACCCGCACCGTCTGCCGCAAGTACTACATCCATCCTGCTGTGCTCATTGCCTATGAAAAGGGCGACTTTTTCAATTACCTGCCGGATGAAACGCCGACCGCCGAAGAAAAAAACTGGCTTTCGCCCGAAGAGCAACTGGTCAAGAACCTGCTGTCTGGCTATGCCTGGCAATAAACGGCAGGCCGATGCCATGACCAATGAAAAGGCCCGTGCAGCCGCCATTTTTCGTCAATACTGGCTGCGGGCTAAAGACCACCTGGCCTATCTGGTGCAAAAAAAAGCCTTTATCGAACAGTACATACACCAGCTGCCGGCCGCCAGCTGATCCACATTCAGAAACCAGACATATGATTATTTGGCATGGTCTTCTCTAAGAGAAAGAGCCTGGGCTTCTTTTTGTCCGCACCTTCTTAAAAAAATAATCGATTGATAGTCAATTGGTTTCACTTTTTCAAGAATTGTTAAACTTTGCTATTGTAAACTTAATCTGACAATTGCGGATATAATTTTGCCGCCAGTGTCTACGTTTGTCACCGTCTATGAATTGGTTTCCAAGAACTTCCATCGCCTTCGCCTTTAGCATTGTCCTGCTCGCCGCGCTGTTTACGCCTACGTGTACACAGGCTCCTGCTGCCCCGGTCAGCTCCATAGCGCCAGCCTTTTTACCAGCTCCAGTGTTACCTCTGTCCAACCCTCCATTGGAGGAGTTTGTCGCTAAATACGATCGCTACTTTGCCGAACAAATGGCCCGCACCGGCACTCCTGGCGCAGCCATGGTGATCGTCAAAGACAGCCAGGTCGTTTTCCAACGCGGCTATGGCTTGCGTGCTGTCGGCACCCCTGATTCGGTGGATGTCAATACGGTGTTCCGCATTGGTTCCCTGTCCAAAGGTTTTGCCGGCGTATTGTCCGGCATTCTCGTGTCGCAGGGCGCCCTGCGCTGGGATGAACCGGTGAAGCAACTGGTGCCGGAATTCCGATTACGTGACCGGGTCCAGACGGGCCGTATCCAGTTATGGCACCTGCTGTCCCATACGACCGGCCTGCCCTACCACGCTTATACCCACTTATTGGAACAGGGCTACGATATTCCTACCCTGATGCGCACCCGTTTTCCGGTTGTGCCGTTGGCCTGGAAGGAAGGCGGGACGTACAGTTATCAAAACGCCGTGTTTTGTGTAGTCGAGGAAATGATGAAAGCCGCTACCGGTCAGACGTACCAGACCCTGCTGAACGAAAAAATATTTCGCCCTGCGCACATGCGCACGGCATCCTGTGACTATGCTTCGATCAATGGAAGGGTTGATAAAGCCCTGCCCCATGTTCCCGTACGCGGCGGTTGGCGCCCGGATATTATTACCTCGCATTATTACAATGCCACCGCTGCCGGCGGCGTAAATGCCAGCATTGCGGATATGGGCGAATGGCTGAAAGTGCTGTTGGGCCAGCGGCCCGAAGTCGTTTCCACCGCTACATTGGACGAGGTCTTCCGTCCGGTGGTCAAAACGGGGCGGGAACGACGCATTTTTCCACAGTGGATCGGCAAAGATGATGCCTCTTATGCGCTTGGCTGGCGGGTACTGGAACGTGGTGGCGACACCATTCTGTACCACAGCGGGTCGGTCAACGGTTTCCGGGCGGAGATCGCTCTCAATCGCCGCGATGGTATTGCCGTCTGTATGCTCTTCAACGCCTGTACGCCCATCGGCAAAGACTGTGTACCGGCTTTTTTCGATCAATGGAATGACTCCCGGATGGCCGTGCTGGACTGGCAACCGTAAATCTCAACGTTTTCCCACCAGAGCCATCACTTCTTCCACGGTCAGCACCTGCTGTTCCCCCGTTTCCTGGTTTTTGATGGTCAGTTTTCCCGTCTGTAGCTCGGTTTCGCCGACAATGGCGACAAACAAAACTTTCCGCTTTGCCGCGTATTCAAACTGCTTTTTCAATTTACCCGGTTCGGGATACAGTTCCACCGCCAGACCCGCCGCCCGCAGCCGGGTAGCGCAGGCAAATGCGTAGGCGTGCGTTGGCTCGTCGAAGGCCGCCAGCAGTATTTGTACGCCCAGCCCCAGGGCTTCGGGGAATACATCCAGCTCGTTCATGACGTCATAAATGCGGTCGGCCCCGAATGAAATGCCCACACCCGACAGATTGGGGACCCCGAATACGCCGGTCAGGTCAGCGTAGCGGCCGCCGCCGCCAATACTGCCCATCGGTATGTCCAGGGCGGCGACTTCAAAAATGCAACCCGTATAGTAACTGAGTCCACGCGCCAGGGTGATGTCGACCTGCAGGGTATTGTGCAAAGGCGTATGTTTTAAAAAACGCAGCACCTGCTCCAACTCATCGAGACCCTGCAGACCGGTTGGACTGCTGGCAAACAAAGGCCGCAGTGCCGCCTGGTCCGGTACCTCCAGCATGTGCTGAATGGCATCGATCGCTTCTATCGCTATGCCGCGCCCGGCCAACTCCGTACGCACCCCGCCCAGTCCGATTTTGTCCAGCTTGTCAATCGCCACGGTCATGGACATGAATTGATCGGAGATGCCGGCGGATTCGGCAATGCCGAAAAGTATTTTCCGGTGGTTCAACTTGATGGTCACCGGTACCCGCAGGGTCGAAAAAGCCTCGTCATAGATCTGCACCAGCTCGGCTTCGAACTGCAGACTGTCGGAACCGATCACATCGGCATCGCACTGGAAAAATTCGCGGTAACGGCCCCGCTGGGGCCGGTCTGCCCGCCACACCGGCTGGATCTGGTAACGCTTGAAGGGAAAGGTCAGTTGACCGCGGTTCATCACCACATAACGGGCAAAGGGGACGGTCAGGTCGTATCGCAGGCCGCGCTTGGCAATATCGCGCACCAGCCGGGCCGAATCCCGGTTGGCCACCGCCTCGGCGTCGGCATCCTGGAGGTAGTCGCCGTTATTCAGGATTTTGAACAGCAGTTTGTCGCCTTCATCGCCGTACTTACCGGTGAGGGTGGAGAGATTCTCCATGGCCGGCGTTTCAAGGGGCTGAAAACCGAATTTTACAAATACGGAGCGGATCGTGTCAAAAATATAGCTGCGCTTGCGCACTTGCTCCGGCCCAAAATCGCGGGTGCCTTCGGGAATGCTGGGTTTTTGCATGGTATTTATGGATTGGTTCTAACGGGCCGCCAGCGGACTAACAGCTGGTGCAATGGCGCTGATGACTGGCTGAAGATCTGGCGCTCCGGTCGACTTTTGTAATAAATGTGTCATACCGTCATAATACAGCAGGCTGTAAAATCCATCCGCTAACTTTGTACGTAGATAATACCGGCATGCAAGAATGCCTACTGACCTGCGGCCGCATCGGCCAGACGGCTGAACACTAAGCCCTTGTGGGCCAGGGTACCGATGATGAGCAAGGCCGCAATGGTGGTGTAAATCGCGATGGTACGATGTTTTTGAACGGCTTCCTGCTTCTTTTTGGAAAAAATCCGCCCCAATTGAACCAACAAGATAGCGATAAACATAGCCATAGCGTGTTCCATCGTGAAGTAGCGGGCCCAGGAACCAGCCTGGCCGGATCCGTTGGAAAACGCCGGCATACCGTAAGGACTGATCCAGAGCAGGAGCAGGCCGAGTACCAGCTGGAGATGACAAAAGCCAAGCAGAGCCGCCGCACCGGCATTATCCGCTTTCTC